>JAJAZN010000074.1 GCA_026785685.1 Thermoleophilia bacterium | reverse complement strand
TCCTCGTGCCGCTCCCACCCCGCAGCTAACCCCCACCCGCCGCGACCCCACCCTCGCAGCGACAGGCCGGGCCGTGACGACGGGCCAGCCGAAGGCGCCGCTCGCTCTCGGTGGGCCGCGGTGCGTGCAGGCCGTGCCTCACTGGCTGGCACGGCCTGCATGGTGTGTTGCGCGGTTTAGCGGGAGAACGTCCTTCGGGCCGGCAGGCTCGTGAGCCCTGACTTGTCGCGTGCCTTGAGGGTGACGGTGTAGGTGCCGTTGCCGCGGAAGCGGGCTACGGGAATCCAGTGGCGGGTGTAGACGCCACACGGCTTGGGTGCGACAAGCGTGGTGAAGCGGCGCGTGTACGGGGCGACGCCGGGTCGCGAGTCGGTCGCGAGGATCGTCAGGTTCTTGTATGAGTCGTCGCAGATCCGGACGCGGGCATAGACCGTGCGGCCAGAGAAGCGGATCGAAATGATCTTGATCGTCGGCCGCCCGTTGGTGATCCGCACGGCGGGAGCGACAATGGCCGTGATCGTGGAAGTTACCGTCCCCGCACCTTTGGCGTTTCGGGCCGTTACGGAGACCCGCAACCTGTAGCCGAGGTCATCGATCCGGACGGCGTAGGTTTTGCCGGTTGCACCGACCAGATTGGTGCACGACACGATGTCAGCATCGCAACGCTGCCAGGCATACGAGTAGGCCGTCGGACTGCCCGTCCAGGTGCCGTTGTCGGCGGTCAGAACCTGCGCGACCTTGGGCGTCCCGGAGATCGTAGGAAGCGAGGTGTTCTTCGGCGCCGCAGCCGACGCTGCCGCCTGGACAGCCGCGGTCTGATCCGACTGAGCCGAAGCCGGTCCGTCAGCGTTGGTCGCAGTGACCCGGACTCGCATCGTGTTACCAGAGTCAACACCGACCAACGTGTACGTCTTCTGAGTGCCGTTGGCGACGTTCACGCATGAGTTGCCGCCACCGTTGCACCGCAGCCATTGGTAGGCGTACGACGTCGGTGTGTTGCTCCACGTGCCATCGCCTGCTGTCAGCGTCTGACCGACTTTGGGCGTACCGGAAACAGTCGGCGCCGTTGTGTTGACCGGAGCGGCCTGGCTGGCCCCAACCGCTGATGCCGCGACAATCGCGGCCACCCCGATCGCCAGCGCTACCACGACGCCACCCCTCCAACGTCTGTCCTTTCTGTTCGTGCTCATGTCTTTCCCCTCGTATGGCGGTACGCGAACTCCTTGCGGCCCTGTGATGCGCCGTTAGTGTCCCCGTGTTTACGAGACCGGAAACACCCAAACGGGTGATTCATACAAACACCAACCACGGTATTAGAAGGACAGTGATGTTTCCGCGTCGGCAGGAACAAGCCCGAGTGCAACGACGTCGACCACCGTCCCCACGGCTACCGAGAGTGGAATGGCCAGCAGCACGTAGAACCCGCCGAGTAGCAACCTGGTTGAGAGGGTGGCGGCGACAGGGTCTGGCGCTTATGATCGCACCCGTCTCGGAGATCGGCGGTGGTTCGGCTACAGAACCGGCATCGGAAGGTGGCAACCCGACGCCTGACCGCTCGATGCGACCGCCGTCGACCGACGCTCGTGCGATACGGACCTCGTTCGCAGCGTCAGGCCCGACCACCCCCCTACCGCCGGAGCTTGATCGAGAACTGCCTCGATTCATGCTGTCGGCCAGACCACGTAGGAGAGCAGCAGTGCGCGCTCATCCTCTCCACAGCCACGCTTGACGACGTTCGTCGCCGCCCGGTGCCGAGCGTCAAGGCCGCTATCCCGTACAACCCCACGATCGACCAGCGTCGCCGTAGCGCGTTGACGTTCCGTTGCGGCCGCCACCTACCGCCTCCTGTCCTGATGCTCATTCCCCATCCTCCTCGGGACTGCTGGGTAGCACCTCCTCGGGACTGCTGGGTAACGAGATACCCGCCATTGCGCCGGAAACCTCCTCGATCGGCATGTTCAGTTCGACTCGTATGTGGGTATGAGTCGAGTGTTTCGGATCAGCCAACCGGGGTAGGACGACCTTGATGGCGAAGGATCCGATTGTGATCGTTGGGGGTGGGCGCGCTGCCGCGAGCTTGGTCGACGCGTACCGTGATGCCGGTGGGGACAGGCTTGTCACGGTCGTGTCCGCAGAGGAGCATCCTCCGTATAACAGGCCTCCACTTTCGAAGGGTGTCCTGCGGGGAGAGATGGAGCCGAGCGCGGCGTTCGCACGCCCGGCCGAGGAGTACGACGACATGGTTGTCGAGTTGCGACTGGGGACGACGGTTACAGGGGTAGATACGGATTCCCATGAGGTCGTTCTGGCCGACGGCGATTCCGTGCCGTACGGCACGCTCGTGATCGCGACCGGAACGCGACCCCGAGAGCTGACGGTTCCGGGCTTTGACCTTCCGGCCGTACATACCTACAGGACGCTCGACGATGCCCTGCTGGTGCGGGCGGAGGCGGTGGAGGCACGCAAGGCCCTTGTTGTCGGCGGCAGCTTCATCGGGTCGGAGGTTGCGGCCTCGCTGCGTGTGCTCGGTCTTGACGTGACGATCGTAGAAATGGGCGATCGGCTCGTGCCCGCCCTCGCCTCGGATGAGCTTTCGGAGCAGATAGCGAGTCTGTATCGCGAGCACGGCGTCGAGGTCGAGCTCGGGCAGCAGATCGAGGAGTTCCGGGCCAACGGCCGCATGCTGATCGGCGCGCGGACGGTTTCGGGTCGTGAGATCGAGGCCTTCCTCGTCGTGGTCGGCGCTGGAGTCGAGCCGAACACTGACTTTCTTGCAGGGAGCGGCTTGAAGCTCGACGACGGGGTGGTGGTCGATGACCGCTTCCGTACCTCGGTGGAGGATGTCTACGCGATCGGTGATGTCGCCCGCTTCGACGACGCCGTCACAGGTCGGCCGCGCAGAATCGAGCACTGGAGCAACGCCGACAGCCAGGGCGCGCACCTCGGTCGCAATCTTGCCGGCAAACGTGCCGGATATGCAGAGGTGTCGACGTTCTTCACGAAGCTCTTCGACCTCCAACTCCAGCTCCTCGGTGACCCCGGCGACGTTGACGAGGTCGTCCTGCGCGGCTCGATCTCCGAGCGCAACCTTCTTGGCTTCTACCTACGCGACAGCCGCCTCGTGGCAGCCGTCGTCGTTGGGCAGGCGCAAGACATGGTCGAAGAACTCAAGTCGCTGCTCGTAACCCAGCCGGCAGTGAGCGACCGTAGCCGACTCGCCGACAAGAACGTTCGACCCGCCGCCATCTTTGCCGACTGAGATTGTCGGAGTCGTCGCAGAAGGGCACGTTTGAGAGCACGGCAGACCCCAGCTGGCAGCTCGGGACCCGAGTAGTCATTGGTCTCTCGCCAGCGTACTGCTCCGCGCCGATCGGATGATGCGAACCAAGGTCGCTGGCCTCCCGTACGCGGTGCTCGCGATCCTCAGAACCTCACTGGAGGTCTAAGATGGCTGAGCGCTATGACGTTGTATTCTTGGCGGTGGGCCGAAGGGGAAGCGGTGGTGAGGAGGCTTGACGGTGCTGGGCTGCGTGTGGCGCTCGTCGAAGCGCAGGTCGCTGCCTATCGCGACTTCAGAATCTCCGGTCTCGACGACGCTGGGAAGGCGTCGACGGATACCAGACCGAGCCTCCGAAAGCACGCGAATCGACCCACGGCGAAGAGGCTCGGCGAACAGCTCGAGCGAATAGACTCGGAAACAGTGCCACAGACGGGGAGGTTGGGATGGGTTTCGACCAGTATCACGAGCCGCCTGAAGAGCTCGACGCCGAGACGCGAACGTTCGCCCGGATGGTCGCGTCGCTGACCGAGGAGGCGGAAGCGATCGGCTGGTACGAGCAGCGGATAGCTCTCGAACCGGACAAGCAGGCGAAGGCGATCATGGCGAACGCGCAGGAAGAGGAGTTCAAGCATTTCGGGATGGATCTCGAGTTTCTCCTCCGGCGGAAGCCGAAGTGGCGTGCTGCTCTCGAGCAGATCCTCTTCAGTGAGGGTGACATCGTGGAAGCCGGGGAACGAGGAGAGAAAGCCGAAGAAGACGCCTAACGTCGTTGCTGCGATTCGCCCGGCGTTCGGCCTCGTTGCCGGTCGGCTCACTGGCTGCACGTTCGCCTCGCGAGCACCCTGTGCAGAGGTGAAGTGGCGACGACTCCGTCGGGCCGGTGCTACCAGCGTTCGAGGAGCTGCTCGGCCTGCGTCTCGATCTCGGCGACAATGGCCGCCGCCGGCCTGACCGCGTGGAGGAGTCCGACCGACTGTCCTGCGTAAAGGTGCGCGACGTCGAAGTCCTCGATCGCCTTTGCCCGCTCGAAGGTAGCCCGTGCCGACGTTCCCGCCCCGAGTAGCTCCTCACGCCCTGTCCATTCCGCGCCGAAGGCAGTGCGGATAGCCCGGGCGCGAAACTCCTCGGGCCAGCGCATGTCCTGGAGGCGGTCATAGACGCTCGTGTAGAGCGTCTCCGTCTCGGAGCTCTGCACAATCCGCTCTCGCGCCTTCGCGCTGTTGCGCGCCTCCTCGGCGAGAAGGAAGGGTGTGCCGATCCAGGCGCCCTCCGCCCCGGCAGCCAGAACGGCTGCAAGCCCCCGGCCGCTCGCGATACCGCCTGCCGCGACAACGGGCCGGTTCGTCATCTCGAGGACGATCTGGAGCAATGGGAGCGTTCCCACCGATCCCGTGTGGCCTCCGGCCTCGGTGCCTTGCGCCACGAGGATGTCGACGCCGGCTTCGAGCGCGACAGCTGCCCAGTCGCGGCTTTGCACCTGGGAGGCGACGATGATCCCCGCCTCGTGGAGGCGAGAGACGTACGGCGCCGGATCACCGAACGAGATGCTGATCAGCGTCGGCCGCGCGGCAATCGCGATATCGAGCAACTCGGGGCGCTGCTCGATCGCCCAGGCGACAAGCCCGATTCCGAATGGCACCGGTGGGCCGTCGCGGATGATCGCCAACTGCTCTGCGATGTCCTCCTGGCGGTCGGTCCCGTCGATCCCGACCATGCCGAACCCTCCCGCCTCGCTCACCGCCCGCGCCAGTCGGCCACCGGCCTGGGGCGTCATGGGCGCGTTCAACAGCGGCACCGAAACGCCGAGCTGCTCAGTGAGCCTCGTGGTGATCACGTGCATGCCACCTCCGAGTCGGATGATCCGCGATCTGCGCTCACCAACGCTATCCTCGCCGCCTCCCGAAACGCCGCGCTCTCCTCGTCTGCCCACCCCGCAGGCAAACCGCGGAGATTGACGTCGACGATCGATGCGGCCACCTGCGCCGCCGACGCAGCCAGCGTCGCAGCTGCCTCCGCGTCTGCACGCATCGGCCGCTTGCCGTTCTCTGCAGCGTCGCGGGCGAGCGCGGCAACACCGGCCGCGCACCGGGCGATCTCTAGCGGCACTTCTGCCGCCCGAAGCACGGCTCCGACGACGTCGGCCCCGCCGCCAGCACCGGGTTGCGCTCGGAGCCTGAATGCGGCAAGCATCGCTTCGACAGCATCGACATCCTCGCCGCCGAGAACGAGCAATCGCTCTCGCAGAACGGCGGCGGCAGATTCCGCCTCGTTCCCCTCCCCCCAATCCGGCGAGCCGCGCCCGACCATCATCACCAGGCTCGCTGCGATCGCCGCGACCGCTGCAGCAGCACTCCCACCCGCGGGCGTGGGAACCGGCGCAGCGAACGCGTCACACAGGTGATCCATCTCGAGGCGGGCCATCGTCAGCATTCTAAGAGACTGCGGTCGCGTCTCGGAGCTCGGACAGGTGCGCACGCTTGCGAAGAAGCGTTGCGATCTCTTCCTGCGTCTCGGGCGGCCGATGATCAGGGCGGCAACGAGTCGATCGTCCTTCAGGCGAATGGCTCGAACACGAGTACACTGGCGCATGCGGCGATCCTCGCGTCAGCCTCCACTCCACGCGAACAAGAAGTTGGAGGGCACACGCTCGAGGTCGGGTGGCGGAGTCTCGGGCCCCCTTCTCGGCAACGCCGTCAGCGAACCTCAGGTCAGGTCGGTGAAGCCTGGTGGAAAGCGCCACGCCGGGTATTGCTCACCGAGCGCGGTCGAGTGATCGTCCCATGCCGAGGCTTCGAGTTGTCGCGGGGAATCGAGCTCGACCGTTCCTCCCTCGATTGTGAAGCCCCAGTCGAATCCCAGCACCGCCCGGGCCTCGAGCCCGCCGCCCCGCTTCTCCGCCTCGCCTACGGCTCAGCTACGAAGCGGGGCGGCCAACCACACCTGGGGAATTTCAATGAGCAGATCCGAGGAGTCTGACGCGAGCGAGCGCAAGCTCACCATGGCTCACGTTGCGTCGGAACGGACGAGTTGGATCCATCCCATGATGGAGTCGTAGCCCCGCATCGGACGCTCTACCGTCGCGGTGCACACAGGGAATCCCTCTGTCTCCGGAAGGCATCCAATCGACTCCGGCTGCAGGCTCCTCGCACGTCACGACAACACGACCCGCGACCCCTCTGATCACGAACGGCACTTCCATACCGCCGAGGGCATTCGATGCGAGGTTGGCTTGGCCGTTTGGTCGAGAATGCCAACTTTCGGCGAGAACGGCGAGGGAGCAAGCCTGCTGACCCGAGTGACGACCCAACCCGGGACAACGTCTCAATCAGCTCCGCAGTCCAGCAGGACTGACCGCTTCCTCCCGGGCGACATTCCCCCGCACGCTCGCGCACGCCGGAATGTTGATGTCCGGCTCGCGCTCGCCCTGTTGCCGTGTACGGCCGCGATCTACACGCGACCGCGGGCTGCCCAGGCACGAGCAGTCAGGACCAGGCCCCCCTCGGGGAAGGCATCTCGGCAGTGCTCGCGCAGACGAGTCTGTTGCTCTTGGTTGAGCTGCGACAGGTACGCGCCGACAGTGCCCACGCCAAAGGTGAACGGCTCCCACCATTCGTCGAAGGTGGCGTGCTCGACGCTCACCGAGAGCACTGTCTCCTCTACCTCCGTGAGCCCCACTTCCCGGAGGAGTTCGCCGAGGTGGCCTCTTCGAGAGCCGGCCAGCTCGGACTCGTCCTCGACCCCCGGATCGAGCTCCCTGGCGGCCTCCCAGAATCGGCTTTAGCGCCCCCTCACCGCCGGCGTGATCCCACACACACGCCGCGACAACACCACCAGGTCGGGTCACCCGGGCCATCTCGCCGAGCCCTTCGATCGGCGAAGCCATGAAGTGAACGACGAGCTGCGCCAGCGACGCGTCGAACTCGCCGTCCAGAAACGGGAGCTGCTCGGCAGCTGCCTGTCGTACATCGACTCCTGGATGGCGTTCCCGAGCCGCCTCGACGAACGGCTCCGAGGGCTCGACTGCGGACACTCCAGCCGCCCCGAGCCGCTTGACCAGCTCGACGGTCAGAGCACCCGGGCCACAACCGACATCGAGGACACGCTGCCCAGCGGCGATCCCCGAAAACTCACAGAACCCCGGAGCAAGCGGAATCGAGTACCTACCCATGAAGCGGTCATACGCATCGGCGGCAACCGTGAACATCACCCCCAAATATACGCCTCGCCTGCGACCAGGACGATCCACTCTCTGGCGTCTCGCTCGACCTGGATCGAGGCACACATATCCGATCGCTCTCTGGTCGATTGGATTCCGGGGGCGGCGCCACGTTCCCGTGACGCCGCCCTCGTTCGTCGGGTCAGGCGTCGCAGCGCGCCGCGAATTCGGCGGCCTGCGGCTTCGACTTGTGGCCGGCGTCCTTCATGATCGGCGGTACCTCGTGGTTCGAGACGAAGCTCTCCCAGCCCTCGGCGTCCCAATCGAAGATGACCCAGACACGATCGGCCTCGTTCGGGTCGCGAAAGATGAGCGCACCTTCGGACCCGTGCTGCCTGCGCTTCTCGGCGCCGGCGTTTGAGAAGACCTCGAGGAAGCGGTCGAAGTCTTCGACCTGGGTTGTTGCGAGCAGCATGTGAATCTCCTTTCGTGTGTTCTGTTGGTGGCGGTTGTCAGGCGGTAATTGCGGGGGTCTCAACCTCCTGCTCCTGCGGGTCGATCGCGCCCAGGCTCTCGACGATCTCGAAGCGGCCGTCGCGCGCCTGGGCGATGTACATGTTCATCCGGAGGTGGTGCTGGCCCGGCAGCATCACCGCCGGTACGCCCGGCCCTGCGGCGATCTCCGCGTGGTCGAGGGCGGCGATCACGTCGTCCTGGCGGAGCGTGGCGGCCTCCGTCACGGCAGCCGCCCAGAGACTCAGTCCGCGGTAGAGACCCGAGCATGCGCCCCCGCCCGTGAACTTCGCGTCGCCGGGATAGAGCGCGTCGTACTGCTCGAGCAGCTTGCGGCTGAACGGGTCGCCGACGGCCTGGTAGTAGTCGAGGCAGCCGTAGAGGCCCTCGACGTGGGCGGCCGGAACCATGTTGAGAAAGTTCTCGTCGAAGTAGGTGCAGACGAGCTTGCCGCCGCGGCCCTGAAACCCGGACTCGTACAGCTCCTCGAAGAACGGCCCCGGGGTGGTCTTCGACGGCCGATGCAGAGATCCGCGTTACGGATGATGCACTTGGGTTCGCGCGCCGGCGCGGATCCTCATCGCTCGGCCGCGTGGAGGGCGCATGCAGCGAGCCAAGGTGAACGCCAGATCCCCTCGGGATCACCGGCGATATCTGCGATCCACTCTCCCGGCTGATACGCCGGCCATCCCGTTCGCCGCGAGCCGGCGGCGCGCTGACCGAGATTACCCTCGTGCCTGACGAGTGGAAGGGCAATCGCAGCCTCATCGCGGGATAGCAGCACATCGAGCGCCTCGATTGCGAGTCCGCGCCGTTGGCCCTCGCCGTGATCGACAACACGCACAGCAGCTCGGACGCGCTCGCCGTGTCGGAGTGCCAGCACGGCGATCACGAGCCTGCGAGCGAGGTCGACCTCGTCGTCGAGCGCCCTGACGAGTGAATCGTCAACGTCAGCGAGCGCTGCCCGTGCTGCGCCGGCGCGCGCCGCAAGTGCGGCGGCGTCATCGAGGAACTCGTCGAGGACGCCGGAATCGAGGAGGTCGCTGCCTCCAGCGGCTCCGAGAGATTCCAATGCAGCGAGCACCACCACGCGGTCGGGGTCACTGAGCGCCGGCTCGACGATCCAGAGTCCGTGATGGATGGCGGCGACCGCCGAAGCCCGAATGAGCGGGGCCGACGGAGGAATGTCAGTTCGGGCGAGTTCCGCTCCGAGCGGCTCGAGCGCGACCTCGCCAAGCCTCCCTAGGGCCGCGGCCCCGCGACCGGAGAGCGGGCCGACCCTGAGGGCTGCAATGACACGATGCACGACCTCCGGATTCGCTCCGCTCCCTCGGCCAACGGCGTCAAGGGCTGCGGCACGTACCGAAAGGTCGGGGTCGGCGAGGAGTGAGGCGAGCACCGCTTGCTCGGCCTCCGCCGCGCCGCCTAGCGTGAGCGCCGCCACTGCGGCCCTGCGATCGGCCGGATCATCCGAACGCGAGAGGTCGTGTCCGAGCGAACGAGCCTCGGCGACAGCGCTATCGCCACCTGCCTCCGCCAGAGCCACCAGGGCCCGCACACGAACCTCCGGGCTCGCATGCGCGGCGATACGGCGAAGCTCGGTCTCGAGCACTGGCGACGAGAATCCTGCCAGCAGATCCAGTCCAAGGCGGACGTCACGCGCGTCCTCCGATCGGAGCAAGCCGCGGACGTCGGCCGATCCAGCGACCTCGAGATCGACGATTGGGAGTGATGTCCGTCGCACCTCGTCGGCAAGAGCGCGCGTGTACGACCGGTACAGGATCACCGCGACTGCGATCCAGACCGCGCCGAGCCCCAGGCCAAACACGATCACGGCGCCGATGCCGAGATCGAGGGCGGACAGTGCGAGGAGCAGCACACCGGTTGCGCCGATCGCAACCGGGACGCCGATGCCCTCGACGACGGACTGCACCGCGAGTCGCTCCCCCGCAGGGACAATCTGGTAGGCGGCATTGATCGATGTGCGTGTCGTGCCGTCGGTTGCGGCGATATCGCCAATGCGAAGAACTGCTGCGAGCACGAGCAGCGCGAACGATGCACTGCCCGAAGCGGCTGAGACGACCGCCATGACCGCAAGGACGCCGGCCACGAGCGCGGGGTTGAAGGTCAGCCCCAGCCGGAGTCCGAATCGGCGCATCAGGGGGCCGGCGAGCAGGGCGAGAAAGAGAATGTCGGCGAGATTGAGGACTGCCGTATACGACGAGAGGAACCGTGTCAGGTCGTCCCCGCTGTACTGGGCCGCCGCCCGGTCGAAGAGCAGGAAGTCGACGACCTGGGAGCCCATCGCCGACAGCACCTGATAGCCGAGGAGCAGCAGCACGAGCCCCGGGACAAAGAGGGTGCGCAGCGGCGCCCTGCCCACGGGTGGAGCGTTCTCCACCTGCTTCGCGCGGGTTTCGGGGAAACGCCGTTCCGTGGCAAGCAGGAGTCCCAGGAAGACAAGCTGTGCCACCGTGGTCGCGAGGAGGAGCTGCTTGGTCGAACCGAGCAGCTCGAGCAGCGGGATGGCGAGAAGTCCCCCGAGGAGGAAACCCACGGCGAATCCCGACACCACCCGTGGAAACAGCTCTTTCATCTGGCGCACGTCGAGCAGGCGACCCGCCTGGCCTCCAATGAACACGAAGCCGAGCTGGAGCGCGATCGGAAACAGCACGAGCAGAACAGCGGAAACCCAGACGCCGCCGCCGACGAGAATCACCCAGGAGACTCCAAAGAGCGCAGCAAAGGAGCTGAGCGTTACGGTTGCGATCCGTGCAAGTCGTGTTCGACGTGCCGCTCGGGCGATGAGCGAAGACGCGCCGCTGCCGACGACGGCGATCGCGATATAGGTCGCCGGGAGCCATTCCGAGCCGTAGGCGTCGAGGAACAGTGCATTTGCAGGGATGATCAGCAGCGCGAGCGTGACGCCGAAGGCGAGCGCCTGGCCGGCCAGCAGCGCGACAACGAGACGCGGGCGCACGCTACTCACGGAGATCGATCGGCGCGTTCCGAGCGGCCCTCAGGCGAGACACGAGCGCGGCGATCACGCCCTGTGTGAGCTCCGGCCACTCCGCCAGCAGGGCATCTAGCACGGCCTTGTCGATGCGGAGAGCGAGTGTCTCTTCGATCGCCGTGACCGATGCCGAGCGGGGCTCCGGTTCGAGCGCGGCGAGCTCGCCGACCGTGACGCCCGGCCCGAGCTCGACGAGCGTCTGGCTTCCGTGATGAACGCGCACGAGCCCTTCGACGATTGCGAAGAGGTGTTCCTCGACCGCGCCCTCTTCAATCAGCAGCATTCCAGGCGAGGCGCGCACTTCGGTTGCCGTCTCTGCCACGGCAGCGAGGACGCGTCCAGGGACACCGGCGAAGAGATCCACTCGGTGGAGCGCGGCGACGCGTTCCACAATGCCGAGTTGGCTGTTCAGCATGGACATACCTTCGCGAACATGTCTGCCAGCTCGGTGATCTCATACGGGTGAAACCACTCGGCGAGGAAGAGCTCTCCGGGGAGAGCAAGGAGATCGAGTGGCGCTGCCGCCACCACGGTGCTGTTTCGCTCGGCTCCCCGGACAACGCCCGTGACTCCGATCGGCATCCCCGCGGGAACGGCCGCCTCGCCGTACCCTCCGAGTGGTTTGACCACGAGCCCGGCGCCGAGAGCCACGTAGATGAAGGCCGGAGGCGATCCTGCTTCCACGAGCACGTCGCCGGCATCGAGGCGCACGAGGCGGGCGCCCTCGAACGCCCTGAGAGGGTCGATCGATTCCACCCTCAGGCCCCGCTCCCCGAGTGCGCTCAGGATCGAGGTCGCCTCGGAACTGCTGCCCTCCAGAGTCACGCCCGCCTCGAATCGAGCGCGCTCTCTCGACGACGATCGCTCGAGGATCAGCCCTCCCGGGACATTGACGACCGCGGTGCGCGCGCCGAGTAACGGGCCTTGACGAACGAGCTCCGCCGCAACCGCGTCGGCGAACGACGGATCGTCCCGAGGGCGCTCGAGCTCCACGCGCATCGCCGCCGGGTCTTGCCGGGGCTCCGGCAAGTCGGATGCCTGGACTCGCTGGGCGAATGCACCGAGTACGTCGTCGGCGACGTCGGCGACGACGCGCGCGGTTGCGTCGCAGGCCGCAGCGACGGCCGACGGTGAGTCGAACCGGCCCCGGTGGAAAGCGATGCGCAGGTTGCCGGAAGGTGCCACCCACGCTCCCCGCAGGTTCGCCTCCCCGGCGCTGAATGGGCTTTCGACTCGGAGGAGTAGAAGGCGGTCACCATTCGTCGTCCGTAGTGCGAACACGGCGTTCCCGGTGCCACCGTCGATGAAGATCTCGTACCCGGCCGTGGTGCGGAACGTCGTGCCGCGCTGGCGAAGGGCGTCGGCGGCGCGCACCAGACGGGCGGCGTCGATCGCATCCTCGGCGAATGCGCGGTGTGCGGGCTCCGGAGAGTCGAGCCACGCAAATGCCTCGCGACGAGCGTCGGAGTACCAACGTGATCTCGCAAAAAGGTTTTCGGGCAGCAGGCCTTCGGGTGTCGGCAGCTCCGTGCGACTGCGGTGCACTTCGAGATCGCTGAGCACGACAATCTGCATGAGCTTCCGCAACCTGCCCGTGTCGCCGAGAAGTGTGGAGGGAACCGCCTTCCTGCTGTGCGCCGCCGCGAGGGAGATGAGTTCTCGGAGAACAACGTCGGGAGGCACGGCGAAGGGAGCGATGTCGTTCACCGCCGTAATGCGCCGGGCGGCGGGGCCGTCCCCGCGCAGAAGGAGGTCGAGCACGTCGTCGATCGCGCCCGAGAACGGAACATGTGCGGCGTGGAGCGCGTGGATGCGGCGGCCCTCCGGTGTCGAGTCAACCATCCCCGCGTCGTGGACGTATGCCAGGAGGACGCCGAGGCCGACGACGAACTCCTGCCGCTCGGCCGGTCGAAGAGGCAGAAGCACTCCATTGGTCGCAGCGGCGAGATCGACCACGCCGGACGCGACATCCCAGACGTGCACGATCCCGTGGTCGGAGAACAACGCCGGATGTGACCCGGGTGAGGTCGCGAGCGTGTCATCGCCCCGGAGCGCCTCCACCGTCAGCCCCACACCAACGCCTCGCCAGAGGCGCTCCTCGAGCATCGAGCGGATCTCGCCGGCGAGGTGGCGGTCGAGCAGAGCGGGTGACGCACGTTCCATCGGAGGAAGCTATCGGGTCTGAGGCACGCGAACCGGCCCATGTGGTGCCGAGCCTGCGGCCGGTGAAGCCCTCTGCCGGACTCGAACCGGCGACCCCGCTCCTCACCTCCGACCTCAAGAAGTGCTCCCTACCTCGATCGCGTGCATACGTTCGATTCATGCCGGGCATCGACCACAAAGCCCGTACGAAGGACGTTTGCGGGGCATTCGACTCGCCGAGAAGTCCGCCCGAACCGTCTCTGTCTACCCGCCGTCTACCACGAAGCACTGCCTGCGTCGCTCCCGTTCTCGCGCTGCCGCTCCTGCCCGGATGCTCGACACCGCGCCGATCTCGGGAACAGTTCCATCCGACCCGACGTTGTCCTTGACATGACAACCATCGGATTGATCGGAGCAGGGCACATCGGAAGCCAGGTTGCACGGCTGGGTGTGGCGGCAGGGCATGACGTGGTGCTGAGCAACTCACGCGGGCCGGAGACGCTGACCGAACTCGTCAGCGAGCTCGGGCCACACGCGCGGGCGGCGACGGTGCGCGGGGCG
>JAJAZN010000073.1 GCA_026785685.1 Thermoleophilia bacterium | reverse complement strand
CGCGCAGGGAGCGCTTGCGGACAGCCTTGGCATCTCGCGCGGCTCGGTGCGCGAGGCGCTCCGCAGACTCGCAGGTGACGGCCTTGTCGACTTCGAGGTCAACCGCGGCTTCTTCGTCGCCGAGAGTGGGCTCGACGACGTG
Organism: Thermoleophilia bacterium; assembly: GCA_026785685.1. Taxonomy (GTDB): domain Bacteria; phylum Actinomycetota; class Thermoleophilia; order Gaiellales; family Gaiellaceae; genus Gaiella. The sequence goes on along the minus strand of JAJAZN010000073.1, from coordinate 7,124 downwards.
CGGCAGCGACTCGAGGCTCGGCTCGCCCTCGAACCGGAGATCGCGCGACTTGCGGCCAGCCGCCGCAATGACGCGGATCTGCAGCTGATGCGCGAGTCGATCAGCGCAGAGTCATCTGCAACGACCTCTGACGATGTCCACGACGCGAGCCGAGCCTTCCACTTCGCCGTCGCGGGAGCGACGCGGAACAACGTCTTCACAAAGCTGCTCGAAGGGCTGTGGATCGCCGACGTCGGCCGCCGCCTCCTCGCGCAACGGCGCCGCTCGGAGCAGTGGCAGGATCACGACGTCGAGGAGCACGAGGCGATCCTCGCGGCCTTCGAGGCGGGCGACGCCGACCGGGCAGCCGAGCTGATGCGCGAGCACGTCGAGAGCGCTTTCCGGCACTGGTCGCCGCGGGGCGACGCGCAATAGTCAGCGCGGCGAAGCGGCTTGCATCTGGGGGGTGGCTTCAGCCGCTCCCCCTGGGTGAAAACGGCTCTTCCCGGGAGCGCAACCCCGGCGACCGCCTGAAGGCGGCCACCGCGCGGTTAGTCGAGCGCGAGCTCGACCGTCCGGACGAACTGCGTGTGCTCGCCGAGCGCCTCGTCGATCTTCTCCTTGAGTGCGCCGGATGCGTGCATCTCCTCGGTGATGTCGGCTCCACCGATCAGCTCGCCCTTGACGAAGACCTGCGGAATCGTCGGCCACTCGGAGAGTGAGGTCAGCTCCTGCCGGATGCGAGGGTCGGGCAGAACGTCGACGGCAACGATCGGCGCACCGGCCTGCCAGAGCGCCTGCATCGCGCGCATCGAGTTGCCACAGGCGGGCGCCTCGGGCGTTCCCTTGATGAACACCGTGACGGGCTCGGTCTCGATGACCTGCTTGATCTGATCCTGCAGCGTGCTCATGCGGTTCCCTTCGTTCGAATGCGAAGCTCGTGGATGGTGCCGTCGGCGAGCGGGGCGGCGAGCGCTGCGTTGACGAGCTTGTGCTGCTCGATCAACGACAGGCTGTTGAACCTCTCCGAGGTGACGGTGACCTGGAAGTGGTCGCCACCGCCGGTGCGATCCTCGACTGCCACGCCCCCTCCGGGGAAGGCATGATCGAGCAGCGCGAGGAGCGAATGTGCAGCCATCGGCAATGATGCTAGCGATGACCGGCCGGATTGCCTTCCTTCTGTCGTTCCCCGAGCGCGCGGTGCGGTCCGTCTTTGCGCTCGTCGGAGGCGGCGTTCACGAGACGGCAGAGGTGGTTCTGCCTCGCCTCGTCCGCCACTCGCGACTCTACGAGGCCACGGCGAAGAACCTTCTCCGGGTCGCGATCGAGGTCGTCGGCGGCGTCGAGGCGCCGGCGGGCGTCGTGGACGAGTACGAGCCGAACGCGACGAAGCTGATGGTGCGCAAGGGTGCTGGCAACGTCGTTGAGATCGGCTCGATCGCGGCCTTCGGCTTCTCGCCCCTCTGGCTCCTCGCGGCCGGAGCAGACGTCACGAACGGCACGCGCACCTATCTCGACGCATTCGTCCGGGAGCTGAAGGTCGCGGGGGTGCTCGCCGAGGAGGCCCACCTCCGCTCGGTCGACGAGCTCCTCGCTGCGCTCGCCGGTGGAACGGGGACGGCTGCACGCCTGATCGACATTCCACCGCTAGAGCTTGCCGCGCTTCGTCGCTCGCTCTCGGATCTGCGCACCGATGCGAGCGGCCTTCCTTCGCCCACCGAGATGGCGTCGCTCTTCGACGGTCTTCGCGCGGAGGCCGTTCGCGAGCGGCGAACCCTGCTCGAGGTCTCGACCGGCGTTGGGATCGCCTTCTTCAACTCAGCCAGACACGTCGGTCGCCAGCACGTCCTCAACCCCTATTACGAGGACCTCGCGCCGCTTCGCACCGAGGGGTTCGGGGGCTACGCGACCCGCGTCTCGCGGCCCTATGGCTCGGCGATCGCACGCCACTTCGATCCTGCGCAGGCGAGCCTGACCGAACGGGGTGTCGACAAGCTGCGTGGTTCCGTATGAAGCGCCATCCTGCGCTCGCATCACTGTCGCGCGAGCACCATCACGAGCTGTCGCTCGCACGAGGGTTGCGGCGAGCGGCGAGCGGCGACGCCGAGCAGAGACTCGCGTTCGGCTCGACCTACGTCACGCAATTCTTCGGCCCGACCACCGACCACTTCCGCCGCGAGGAGGAGGTCGTGTTCCCCGTCTACGAACGACATGCCGGCCCCACACCTCTCGTCGAGCGGATTCTCCGAGAGCACATGGAGCTGCACGGGCTCGCGCGGGCGTTGCGCGCCCAGGTCGCCGCGGGCGAGGTGACGCCCGAGACGCTGGAGTCGCTCGGTTCGCTTCTCCACGATCACGTTCGTCTCGAGGAGCGAGTGCTGTTCGAGGACATCCAGCGCGTGGTGCCGGACGACGAGCTGGAGGAGCTCGCGTGAATGAGCTCGCGCGCCAGCGCTTCGACGAGGCGTGCGACCACGATCGCGCCGGCCGCGAGGAGGAGGCGATCCCCTGCTACGTCGAGGCGCTCGAGCTCGGTCTCGGCGATCCGTGGCGCTCGCAGGCACTGCTCGGACTTGGCTCGAGCTACCGGAACGTGCTGCGGCACGCCGACGCGATCTCGGTGCTGAGCAAGGCGACTGCCGAGTATCCGGACGACGACGCGCTCCGCGTCTTCCTGGCGCTCGCGCTGTGGAGTGGAGGTCGGGAGCGGGAGGCGTTCGAGCTCCTCGGCAAGGTCGTCGTCGACACCGTGGATCTCCACGGCTACCGCCGCGCAGCCTCGACCTACTTCGATCACATCGAGTGACCTTGCGCTAAAACCACTCGTGCTGTTAAGGTACTAGTCCATATGACTAAAACTAGAGATGACAGCGCGCCACGGAACTACAACCCGTCGGACTTCCCGGCGTTCGCCGTCACCGTCGACGTCGTGATCCTCACGATGTCCGAGGGCCTCCTCCAGGCCCTCCTCGTCTGCAGAGGTGAAGCGCCGTTCGAGGGGATGTGGGCGATCCCGGGCGGCTTCAAGCGGCCCACTGAGACGCTCGATGCCGCGGCGAGACGGGAGCTGCACGAGGAGACGGGGATCGACGCAGCGAGCCTCCTCACCCAGTTCGGTGCCTACGGCGATCCCGAGCGTGATCCACGGATGAACGTCGTCACGGTCGCGTACCTCGCCGTGCTCCGCGACGTGAAGGACGTTGCGGGAGAGTCGGACGCGGCGGCCGCGGCACTCCTTCCGGTCTCCGATCTCCTGAGCGGAAAGATCGAGCTCGCCTTCGACCATCTCCGGCTCCTGCAAGACGCGATCGAGCGCGTCCGCGTCGAGCTCGAGATCACCGGGATCGCGACCGCGTTCGTCGGCTCGACGTTCACTCTGGCTGAGCTGCGGTCGGTGTACGAGGCCGTCTGGGACGTCCAGCTCGACGCAGCAAACTTCCGGCGTAGCATCGTCGCCGAGGAGGGCTGGGTCGTCCCGACCGGACGCCGCGCAAAGCCCGGCTCGGCCGGCGGCAGGCCCGCCGAGCTCTATCGGCCCGGGAAAGCCTGGAGCCACGGTGGCCCCATTCATCGCACGCAACGAGACGAGAGGAAGTAACTCCATGAGAGCTGTTGTCGCCGACAGGTATGGGCCGCCCGACGTACTCCACGTGAGAGACGTCGAGCGCCCCATCCCGAAGAAGGGCGAGGTTCGGGTCAATGTCCACGCCTCGAGCGTGACTCGCTCCGACTGCGGGTTCCGCTCGGCGAAGCCGTTCATCAGCCGATTCTTCACCGGGTTGCGCCGCCCGCGGAGAACCGTCGTCGGCACCGAGTTCGCCGGCGTCGTCGAGACCGTGGGCGCGGACGTCACGGGATTCTCCGTCGGCGATGAGGTCTTCGGTTTCCGTGGAGGCTCGAATGCGGAGTTCGTCTGCGTGCCCGGGAGCGGCGCGATCGCACACAAACCGGTCGGCATGAACTTCGGGGAAGCCGCGGCAACCTGCGACGGGGCCAGCATCGCCCGGGCGTGCCTGAAGAAGGTCGAGCTGCGTGAGGGCAAGCGCATCCTGATCTACGGCGCCACGGGTGCGATCGGGACGGCGGCGGTACAACTCGCGAAGGCCACCGGCGCTCACGTCACCGCTGTCGGCAACACGCAGAACCTCGACCTCGTGCGCTCACTCGGGGCCGATGAGTTGATCGACTATCTCACCGAGGACTTCACGAAGAACGGCCAGACGTACGACGTGGTCTTCGATGCGGTCGGCAAGCATTCGTTCCACCGTTGCCGGGCGTCGGTGAAGGAGGGTGGTGCGTTCATCGAAACGGATCTCGGCTTCCTGTGGCACGTGCCGTTCCTTGCGCTCGCCACCCGCTGGATCGGCAGCCGGAAGGTGAATCTTCCGGTACCGGTCTACTCAAAGGAAGACGTCCTCCATGTCAAGGAACTGATCGAGGCGGGCAGGTATCGCGCTGTCATCGATCGCACGTATCCGCTGGAGGACGTCGTCGAGGCAACCCTGTACGTCGAGACCGGCGAGAAGACCGGCAACGTCGTGCTGACGGTGAGCCCAACCGCCTAGCTTTGGCCCCTCTCCATCGAGACGACGAGCTTGCCTTGCGCGCGCCCGCCTTCGAGATGTCTCATCGCCGCGGCTGCCTCGCGTAGCGGGCATGTCCGCTCGATCACGGCTGCGAGTCGATCGTCATCGAGAAGCTCCACCACGCGCTCGAGGTGACTGTGGTTCTCATTCGGTGTCAACATGGTCAGCCGCTGCCGGACGAACGGCGAGAGCGCTATCGCCCGGAACTGACGGTCGATCCCGCCGAGCAGTCGGCCTCCTCCTTCGCCGCCCGCAATGACGAGCGTCCCGCGGGGGGTGAGCACGCGGCGGAGTCCGGTGAGCGACGTGTTACCCGCGATGTCGAGGATCAGGTCGTACCGCTGCTTGCCAGTCGTGAAATCGTCCGTGGTGTAGTCGATGACGTGATCTGCGCCGAGCGATCGGACGAAATCGATCTTCGCAGTGCTGCAGACAGCGGTGATCTCTGCGCCGAGCGACCTCGCGATGAGCACGGCGTAGGCCCCGACGCCACCCGAGGCGCCGATGATCAGCACGTGCTGACGCGCTTCGAGTCGCCCAACGTCGGAGAGACCTCGCAGCGCCGTTGGTGCTGAGACGGGCAGGCCTGCTGCCAGCTCGAACGAGATGCCGGGAGGCTTGCTCGCGAGCTTGTCCTCGCGCGCGGCGGCGAACTCGGCGAGCGAGCCCTTACCGATGCCGAGCACCTCATCACCCGGCACGAACCGCGTGACGTCCTGTCCGACCGCCGCGACGACGCCCGCTAGAGCAAGACCGGGAACGGCCCGCTTCGGTGCGCGCAGGCCGGAGACGAGTCGCACGCCGTAGGGCATGCCGGTCATGAGGTGCCACGTTCCGCGATCGAGACTCGCGGCTCTGACCTGAACGAGCACCTCCCCCGCTTCGATCGTGGGTCGGTCGATCTCGGCCAGGCGCAACGCGTCGGAGGTGCCGTACTGGCCCTGCACGATCGCCTGCATCTTGTCGTCGGGCATCGCGTGCGTTCCGGGGGCTGCGTCGATGGAGTGGGTGCTTGCGTCTGCCATATCTGCTCCTCCTATCGGGGCCAGAAGAGGCGCCCGCGTTCTTACACTGTAAGGTTCGATTGAGCCACAGTACCATACGTTGTAAGGTTGTCAAGATCAGTTTGCCCCTCGAGCGTGAGGACCACCGACGTGGCCAAGAATGAGAGGACAACGACTCGGCCCCGGGCTCCCCTGAGTCGGGAGCGGGCGCTGTCCGCTGCAGTTGCAATCGCCGACGCGGACGGAATCGACTCGCTGACGATGCGAAAGCTCGCACAGACGCTTGGGGTCGAGGCGATGTCGCTCTACCACCACGTCGAGAACAAGAGCGACATCCTCGACGGCATGATCGACATGGTCTTCGGCGAGATCGATCTCCCCCCCGAGGGAGGGCATTGGAAGGCCGGAATGCGCCAGCGGGCCGAGTCTGTTCGAGCGACACTCACACGCCACCCGTGGGCACTCAGCATCATGGAGTCGCGGACGTCCCCCGGGCCTCGGACGTTGCGACATCACGATGCCGTGCTCGGCTGCTTCCGATCCGGGGGCTTCTCGGTCGTAATGGCCGCCCACGCCTTCTCGCTGCTCGACAGCTACATCTTCGGCTTCGTCATGCAGGAGCTCAACCTGCCGTTCGACGACTCCGACGCCCTTGAGGAGGTCGTCAACGCGATCATGCCGCAGCTCTCGCCCGCCGAGTACCCGCACCTCGTCGAACTGACCGTCGAGCACGTGCTCAAACCGGGATACACCTACGGCGCCGAGTTCGACTATGGCCTCGGCCTGATCCTCGACGCCCTCGAGGCGGGCGCGCGGGGCTGAGCGCGCGAGCCGGGGTCAGGTCTTCCACGTTCCATCGCCTGAGGGGTCGGGCAGCCACAAGCGCTGATCGACGTGGAACGTGGAAGTCCTGACCCCACTACAATCAAGCTGAAGTCCTGACCCCACTACAATCAAGCTATGGCCCACCCCGACTCCTTCGGCGCGCGCTCCTCCCTCTCGGTCGGCGGTCGCGAGCTCGAGATCTTCCGCCTCGACGCGCTCCAGGCGCGCTACGACGTCGCGCGCCTCCCGTACACGCTCCGGATCCTGCTCGAGAACGTGTTGCGGCGCGAGGACGGCGTCACGGTCACCGCGCGCGACGTGGAGGCGGTCGCCGGGTGGGTCGCCACGGCGGAGCCGTCGCAGGAGATCGGCTACAACCCCTCGCGCGTCCTTCTGCAGGACTTCACCGGCGTCCCCGCGGTTGTCGATCTCGCAGCGATGCGCGCCGCGATGGCCGACCTCGGCGGGGATCCGCAGAAGATCAACCCGCTGATTCCGGTCGAGCTCGTGATCGACCACTCGGTACAGGTCGACGACTTCGCCACGCGGTTCTCGATCGAGCGCAACTCCGCCCTCGAGTTCAGCCGTAACCGCGAGCGCTACGCCTTCCTCCGTTGGGGCCAAGGTGCTTTCGCCAACTTCAAGGCCGTGCCGCCGAACACCGGCATCTGTCACCAAGTCAACCTCGAGTTCCTCGCGCGCGTGATCGAGGAGCGCGATGGGCAGGCGT
>JAJAZN010000072.1 GCA_026785685.1 Thermoleophilia bacterium | reverse complement strand
CCGGCGAGTCGGATCCGGTTCCGGACGACTCTCGGCGCGTTCGCGGGCGCGATCGGCGCCAACGCTGTCCTTCCAGCCCGAGTCGGGGAGGCCCTGCGGCTCGGAATCATGCGCCGACGCGTCGAAGGATCGACGGTCGGGACGATTGCCGGCACGATCGTCCTCGAAACGGGCATCGAGCTCGCCTTCGGCCTCGTCGTGATCGGCGCGCTCCTGGCCGCCGGTCGCTCGATCGGCCCTTCGGTGCCCCGCTCGCGTTCGTCGCCCACCCGGCGGTGATAGCCGTGATCATGGCCGGCTGTCTCGTGGGCGCTGTCGTCTGTTTCGCGCTCCGGCGCCGCGTCAGCCGCCTAGCCTCCTCGCTCGCCCGCGGGATGTCGGTCGTCCGCTCGCCGCGGACGCTATTCCGCACCGTTCTCGTGTGGAAGCTCCTCGCCTGGACGTTCAGGTTCGCGGCGGTGACCTTCTTCCTCACCGCCTTCCATGTCGGGGCGGCGATGTGGCTCGTGCTCCTGGTCGTCGCAGCCCAGAACCTCGCTGGGTTGCTGCCGCTCGCGCCGGGAAGCGCCGGAACCCAGCAGGCCGTGCTCGCGCTCGCGCTCGCCGGAACCGTCGGGATGGGGGCCATCGTCGGCTTCGGGGTCGGAATGCAGGTGGCGACAGCCCTCGCGGACGTGGTGATCGGAATCGTCGCCGTGGCGCTCGTCTCGTCGTGGTCTGACGTCCGCGATGCGCTGCGGCCGGCACGTCGGCGCCTTGCGCCCGCGGCGTAGCGACTCCGATTCCATTCAGGCGGCGATCAGGCTCCGGAGCGTACGGTCGGAGGAATGATCACCATGCGATCCACCGCGTTTCTCGCCGCAGTCGTCGTGTCCTTCGGGATTCCCGTTCTGGCGCAGGCCGAGAACCCTCCTCCCGGGGATATTCCCGACAATCAGGCGTTCGTCACCGTTCGCAACGCGGCCTACTCCGTCAAGGTCCCCGAGGGCTGGCAGCGCATCAAGAAGGCCTCTCGCGTCACGTTTACCGACAAGTACAACTCGATCCGGATCGACGTTTCCCGGTCGGCAACGCGGCCAACGATGAGCTCGGTTCGAACGACTGATCTGGCGATACTTCGGCGGACGGTGAAGGGGTTCGCGCAGCCGAGCGTGACGAGCTTGAACCGCGCCGCCGGCCGAGTGATCCTCGTCACCTACCGTGCAACGAGCCCGCCAAGTGCGGTTACGGGGAAGACGGTCACAAACGATGTCGAGTGCTACCTCTTCTGGAAGAAGGGCATGCTCGCCACGATGACGCTTCAGGCGCCCCGAGGCTCCGACAACGTCGATCCGTGGAAGATCGTGACCGACTCGTTCACCTGGACGAGATGATCGTTGAGGCCTCCGACCTCTACCGCTTCTTCCACGTGGGCGACGACGAGACGCTCGCGCTCCGGGGAGTGTCTCTGGCCGTGGCAGCAGGCGAAGTGGTCGCTGTCACCGGGCCTTCGGGCTCGGGGAAGTCGACGCTCCTCGCGTGCCTCGCGGGGCTCGACGAGCCCGACGGCGGCATGGTCCGCGTTCACGGAGTTCCGCTGTCGCGGCGGTCGGAGCAGGAGCGCGCCCGCATCCGCTCCCGCTCGATCGGAATGCTGTTCCAGAGCCTCAACCTGATCCAGCATCTCACCGTGACGGGCAACGTCCTGCTCGCCCAGAGCCTTGCGGGGACGCGAGACGCGACCGTCGCAGGTCACCTGCTCGACATGGTCGGGCTCGCAGCGCGCGCCGATGCGTATCCGGCCACGCTGAGCGGCGGCGAGGGCGCCAGGGCAGGGCTCGCCGTGGCGCTCGCCAACGAGCCGGCCGTGCTGCTCGCCGACGAGCCGACGGGTGAGATCGACGAAGAGACCTCGAAGCAGGTGATTGCGCTCCTCCGCGGGCGCGCGAGCGAAGGAGGCGCCGTCGTGATCGTCACACATAACGAGACCGTCGCATCCTCGGCAGACCGCGTCGTGCGCCTCGTGGACGGTCGGATCGCGGCATGACGGCGCTCGTTTCCTGTCGTGAGGTCACGCGGATCTACGGGGCCGGGACGACCATCGTCTGCGCCCTACGGTCAACCACCTGTGACGTGCTCGAAGGCGAGCACGTCGTCATCACCGGCCCGTCGGGCTCCGGCAAGAGCACGCTACTGCACATGATGGCCGGGCTCGACGATCCGTCCAGCGGGACCGTCACGTGGCCCGGGATCGGTGAGCGCTCGAGCCTTCGACCAGGCCCGGTGGCGATGGTCTTTCAGGGCCCGAGCCTTCTGCCTCCGCTCAGTGTGATCGAGAACGTCGCGTTACCCCGACAGCTGGCCGGCGTTTCGAACGCAGAAGCGACCGAGGAGGCACGCGGCGCGCTGGCGCGGCTCGACCTCTTGGAGCTCGCCGACAAGCTGCCCGAGGAGATCTCGGGTGGGCAGGCACAGCGCGTGGCCGTCGCGCGGGTCATCGCCTCGCGCCCGACGTTGATCCTTGCCGACGAACCGACGAGCCAGCTCGACAGCGCGAACGGCACGCAGGTGATCGATCTGCTTGTGGAGGCGGCCGCCGCCTCGCATGCGGGGCTCGTGATCGCGACGCACGATCACTCGATCTCGTCGCGCTTTGCGCGATGCTGGACGGTCACTGACGGCGTCGTGACGGCGGTGTAGAGGACGTGCTCTCGGTCATCTGGATTCGCGGCCTTCTCGCCCGCCGTCCCGGGCGCCTCCTCGCCACCGCGGCGGGGGTGGCGGTCGCCGTCGCATTGCTCGCGTCGATCGGCGCGTTCCTTTCCGGGACGACCGCATCGATGACTGCGCGGGCAGTCTCCCGCGTCCCACTCGATTGGCAGGTCGCGGCACGGGCCGGTTCGAACCCCGGCCGGCTCCTACGCGACGTGCGCGCCTTCCCCGGGGTCACCACGGCGCTTCCCGTCGGCTATGCCCACGCTGCCGGCTACTCGGCAACCTCGAGGGGAGCGACGACGAGTGCCGGCCCGGGCATCGTGCTCGGGATTCCTCCGAACTACCGAGCGACGTATCCGGGCGAGGTGAAACAGTTGATCGGCGCGAGGGCTGGTGTACTGATCGCCCAGCAACTCGCCGCGAACCTCGGTGTCGGTCTCGGCGACAGCATCGCCGTTCAACTACCGGGCCGGTCTGCTGAGCGGTTCCGGATCGACGGTGTGATCGACCTCCCTGCAGCCGACTCGTTGTTCCAGACGGTCGGCGCACCTCCAGGTGCGCCGCAGCCGCCGCCGCCGGACAACGTGCTCGTTCTTCCTCTCGCACGCTGGCACACGGCCTTCGACGCGGTCGCTCGAAGCCACCCCGCTCTCGTTCGCACCCAGATCCATGCCGGCCTCGAACGAGCCGGTCTGCCGGCCGATCCCGTGGGAGCATCGATTCGGGTAGGCGGCCTCGCGCGCAACCTCGAGACGCAGTTGCAGGGGGCGGCGATCGTCGGCAACAACCTCGAGGCCGCGCTCGCGCAGGCACGTTCGGACAGCCTCTACGCGCGCATCGTCTTTCTGTTCCTCGGCCTGCCGGGAGCCGTCCTCGCGGCCCTCGTCACGGCGTCGATCGCGGCGGCCGGAGGTGACCGTCGCCGGCGTGAGCAGGCACTGCTCCGGGCCCGCGGCGCGACGGTCGGCGATCTCCTACGGCTCGCGCTCGCCGAGGCGTTCCTCGTCGCTCTGATAGGAGGTCTGGCCGGTCTCGGGAGTGCACTCCTGATCGGGCGAGCCGCGTTCCGCTCCGGTGGCTTCGGAGGGGATCTCCGTGCCGCGATTCTCTGGAACCTTGGCGCCCTCGCTGCCGGACTGGTCATCGCCTCTTCTGCGATCGCACTTCCTGCTTGGCGTGACTCCCGGTTGCTGACAGTGAGTGGTGCGGGGACGATCGTCGGACGGCCGCGCGCCCCACTGTGGGCGAGGCTCTGGCTCGACGTCGTTGCGCTCGTCGGTTCCGCGCTCATCTTCTGGCGTACGGGAAGCAACGGATACAGGCTTGTGCTCGCAGTCGAGGGCGCGCCGCAGGTCTCGGTCGACTACTACTCGTTCCTGGCGCCGCTCCTCCTTTGGGTCGGGATCGGACTCCTGTCGTGGCGGCTGGCCGACCTGCTGCTCCGTCGCGGCGGAAGTCTCGTCTCCCGTCTTGTCGGTCCTCTCGCAGGTAGCCTCTCCCAAACCGTGGCAGCCACGATGGTGCGCCAGAGAAGACAGCTCGCGCGTGCGCTCACGCTCGTGACGCTGACGGTGGCGTTTGCCGGCTCGACGGCCGCCTTCAACGCAACCTACAAGCAACAGGCCGAGGCGGATGCCCGGCTGAGCAACGGGGCGGATGTCGTCGTCACGGAGTCGCAGGGAACTCGCGTTGGGCCCGATGCTGGCAAGCGGCTCGCGAGCGTCCCCGGTGTCCGGGTCGTCGAACCAGTCCAACATCGCTTCGCGTACATCGGCGCCGATCTCCAGGACCTCTACGGCGTGGGTGCGACCACCATCGTTCGGAACGGCCGGCTCCAGGATGGGTTCTTCAGCGGGGGTACGGCGAAGGAGTTGTTTGCGACCCTGGCTGCCAGGCCCGACTCGATCCTCGTCAGCCAGGAAGCGGTGACCGACTACCAGCTGAAGCCGGGGGACAGGGTGAACCTTCGGCTCTTCGATGGCCGGACGCGGAAGCTGATACCCGTTCCCTTTACATACGCTGGGATCGCCCTGGAATTCCCAACTGCGCCACGGGATAGCTTCTTCATCGCGAACGCGAAGTACGTCGCGCGGACGACCGGCTCGAACGCAGTCGGCACCTTCTTAATCCAGACCGGCGGCGTCTCGCCCGACCGCGTCGCAAGGAGAGTTGCCGCAGAGGTCGGAACGAGCGCACGGGTCACCGACATCACGATGCAGCGCCGTGACATCTCGGGGAGCATCACCTCTGTCGAGGTGGCCGGTCTGACCCGGGTCGAGCTCGGGTTTGCACTCCTGTTTGGTGCGGCAGCGACCGGTCTTCTTCTCTGGCTTGGGCTCGCCGAGCGGCGGCGCACGTTTGCGATTGCGCAGGCACTGGGCGCAACCCCGCGGCAGCTCGGCAGCTTTGTCTGGAGCGAGACCCTCTTCGTCACGGTCGGTGGGCTCGTCCTCGGCGCTGTCGGAGCGGCGACGCTTGCGGTGATGCTCGTCAAGATCCTGACGGGCGTCTTCGATCCGCCCCCGACCAGTCTCGCGATCCCGTGGCTGTACCTGACAGGTGTCGCTGTGGTGACGATCTCCGCCGTTGCGGTCGCAGGCGCCGCCGCAATTCGCTCTGTCCGGCGACCGGCCCTCTCTATCCTTCGCGACCTTTGATGGCCATCGGCCGCGATACTGCGGTGGACATGATCGATCCTTACGTCGTCGTCCTCGAGGACGACCCCGAGCTTCGCTCGCTTCTTACACGCGGCCTTCGAGAGGAGGGCTTCAAGGTGTCGACTGCAGGCAGCGCCTCTGAGCTGTTCGAGGTCGTGAAGAGTCGCGACCCGGACGCGCTGATCGTCGATATCGGGCTGCCCGACGCCGACGGACGTGACGTCGTTCAGGCGCTGCGCGCGCGGGGCGAGACGGCGCCCGTCATCTTCCTCACCGCCCGCGATGCGCTGCCCGACCGACTCTCCGGCTGCGCCGCAGGGGGAGACGACTACCTGACGAAGCCGTTCGCGTTCGCAGAACTCGTCGCTCGGCTCCATGCGCTGATCAAGCGTGGGGGAAGCGACCTGGCGACGCTCATCGGAGAGTTCCGGCTCGACCCCGTCACCCATGCCGCGTCGTGTGGGGGCGAGGTGGTCGATCTCACGCCGACGGAGTTCAGGATTCTTGCGCGCCTCGCCGCCCACCCGGGGGACGCGGTGCGGAGGCGGCAGCTCGTCGAGGCCGGCTGGGCGCACGGAGCAATCGTGCACGACAACACCCTTGACGTGTACGTGGCCCGACTGCGGCGGAAGCTCGCCACACTCCCCGGGTCGCCCGAGATCGCGACAGTGCACGGCGTTGGCTATTCACTGCGATGAAGAAACTGTCGCGACTCGGCGTCCGTGCTCGTCTCCTTCTTGCCGTTATCGGCGCCGTCTCGCTGGCGCTCGTCGTCGGCGTCACGGCCTTCAATCTGTTTCTCGATCAGCGATTGACGGGAAGCGCCGTCTCGCTCGCGCGCGCGCAGGCGGCGGCGGAGCTCTCGACCCTCGACATCGTCAACGGCCAGGTCCGATCTCCCGAAGGGCCCGACGAGGGCTCGGCCGTTGGCAGCCCCGTGTGGGTGTTTTCAGGCGGGAAGGTACTGGAGAAGCCGCTCGCGCCGTCCTCGTTGAACGCTGTCGCGGCATCTCTGGCCGGCGGCCCCGAGCGAACAATCCGCGTCAACGAGACCGTGCGCCTTTACGCGCTTCCCGTGATCGACCACGGCGAACGGATCGGGACAGTCGTCGCCGGGGTTCCGCTCGCACCCTACGACGAGACCGCGACGATCGCGTTTGTCGGCTCGGTCGTGTTGGCGATCGCGCTTCTCGTGGCAGTGACGTTGCTCACGCATTGGATCCTCGGCAAGGCATTCCTGCCGGTTTCACGAATGACGGAGGATGCGGCGGAATGGAGCGACCACGACCTGAACCGTCGCTTCAACCGAGGTGAGCCGTACGACGAGCTGACCCGTCTCGCGGCAACCCTGGATGCACTCCTCGAACGACTCTCGGCGAGCCTCCGTCACGAGCAGCGCTTCACTGCGGAGCTGTCGCACGAGCTCCGGACTCCTCTCGCCAGGGTCGCGGCGGAGACAGAGCTCGCGTTGCGCAGAGAGCGGTCGGGCGACGAGTATCGCGCGAGCCTCGAGGCCGTGCGACGGAATGCGGATCAGATGACCCGCACGGTCGAGGCGCTCGTCTCCGCAGCGCGGCAGGAGGCCGGCCTCAATCGCGCGACCAGTGACGTCCGTGACGGGATCCGTGCTGCCGTTGCAGGTGTCCAGGACGAGGCGGCCGCCAAGGAGACCCGGATCGACGTCGACGTGCCTTCGACGCGGGTCGCCGTCGCGATCGAGAGCGACCTCGTCGAACGCATCATCCACCCGCTGCTCGACAACGCCATCCGCTACGGCCGCACCCGGGTCTCGGTGGGGCTGGAGAGGAACGGGAAGTCTGCAACGATCCATGTCGACGATGACGGACGGGGTGTCTCGGAGGGAGAGCGCGAGGCGATCTTCGATCCCGGAGTGCGTGGCGCAGCCGGAGCCGGCGCGCCGAGCGGAGCCGGGCTCGGGCTCGCGCTCGCTAGGCGGCTCGCGCGGACCGCGGGCGGGGAGATCGTCGCCGAGCCCGATCCGCAGGGTGGCAGGTTCAGCGTTCGGCTTCCGCTCGCATGATCACCGATTGGCTGGTGGGGTTGCCGCCGCTCCTCATCTATGTCGCCCTCTTCGCCGTGGTGGCCGGTGAGTCGTCGGGCCTGCCGCTCCCGGGGGAGACGAGCTTGATCGCGGCAGCCGTACTCGCCACACAACCGGGGACAGTGACGATAGAGATCGTGATCGTCGTAGCTGCCCTGGCCGCGATCGTTGGCGACAATGCCGGCTTCGTCCTCGGGCGCCACGCCGGACGTCGGCTGCTGACCCGAGAGGGACGAGGGTTCAAGCGACGCCAGAAGTTCCTCGAGCAGGGCGAGGCCTTCTTCGAGCGTCACGGGCCGAAGGCCGTGTTCCTGGCGCGTTGGATACCGGGTCTGCGGGTCGTCGGGTCGTGGCTCGCGGGCGCCCACCACATGCGCTGGCGGACGTTTCTCCTGTGGAACGCGCTCGGCGGAATCGCGTGGGCGTGCACGGTCGGCGCGGCCGCGGGCGTGCGCGGGCCCCCCGGCCCCCGGCGCGTCGGGCCGGGGGGGGGGGCGGGG
>JAJAZN010000071.1 GCA_026785685.1 Thermoleophilia bacterium | reverse complement strand
TGCGGTAGCGGATCGTGGCCGCGTGGACGCCACGCCTGCTGCGACCCAGCTTGTTTCCAGGGGTCAAGGGCAGACCTCCTGGTGTGTCTCCAGTCGGCCTATGGAGCCGGCGCAGCTACTCTCGGCCTGCTCCCGCCCGTCTGCTTCTGATGATCGCCGCCCGCTAGCCGCGAAGGTGCTCCTCGAAGAGCTCGACGGTGCGTTTCCAGGCGTTGCCGGCTGCTGCCGGTTGGTAGGCCTCGAGGCGGGTGTCGTTGAAGAAGGCGTGACCCGCGCCGGGGTAGACGACGACCTCGGACTGCTTGCCGCTTACTCGCTGCTGTTCGGCGAACGCCTGCGCGTCGGGCACGGAGAAGGCGTTTTCGTGTTCGCCGAAGAAGATCAGCCCTGGCGCGTCGATCCTTTCGAGATCGACGCTGCCCGAGGGCGGGAACCCTGCGGAGTCGAACTGCACAGATTCGCCCATCGCCGCCGAGTCTAGCCCGGATCGTTCACTAGTCCGGTGAGGGTGCTTTTGGGGCGGCGCTGCCGCTGGTCGAGCGAGTCGGATGGGTTGGGTGCGGGCGCTCAGCGGCTTTGGTTTGGCACCCCGCCTCGCATCCAAGCCGCCGCTGAACCCGCCTGCCCCGAACTGCCGAACACCCGCTGCCAGCACTCCGGGCAGAACACGTGAAGCGCACCCGCCCCGTCTGACTCAGCACGTCCGTCTTGGGCGTTCTCGCCGGGACGAGGTTACGAGCATATTTCTCCCAGCAGCGTTACGATTGCTCTGCGCGTAGATTGCTTCTATCGCGGGCCTGGACGAATCGACGCGGCAGGGAGACGTTGTGTCGGGAGCGGCGGGAGGGTATAACGGCCCACATCGACGAGGAGGCGGGCATGGCTACGGAGGAGGATCGGCAGGAAGAGCGGGACCGTCTTGGCAACGACCCGTTCAGAGCGCCGGAGCCGGACGCGGGGCAGCCCGACCGAGAGAACGAAGGGGAGCAAGACACGGAGCCGCCCGAGCGAGAGAACGGGATCAAGCGTTCTGGGTGAACCTTCCTGCAAACCAACTCTTGCAGGACGAACCACTAGAGGGCGACGCGGTAGACGTGGGCTTCGTGGGGCCCGAACCAATGGCGGCGATCGCCTACGGGAACACTCCTCGACGACCTCACGCCGTCGACGAAGGCTCATTGATGATCGGCCCGTCCGAGGCGGGCCTCAACGCCGGCGGGAAGGCGCGCAGCGTCCGCCCCATCTCGCCTGCGCGAGGACCTCCGGCAATGCATCGGCGCTATTCGCCAGGTGGCACGGTTTCCTCGTCGCGGCCGATGGCAGCCGAGCGGTGGGGTTTCGGGCGTGTCCGGCACGGGTATCCAGCAGGCATGAAAGCCAAGACAGCTCTCTACGCCGCGTTGGGTTCGTGACCTACAAGGTCGGGAAGACGCTCGCGAAGCGCAAAGCACGCGAGGCACTCCGCGGCCCAGAGTCCGACAAAGGCAAATGATCGAGGCGCGCTTTCTGTGAGACCGTCAAGCGCGCCAGCGTCGCTCGCGCTGCGTCGCGGTCGAGGATCGATCATCGCCTCGCGTCAGTTCAGCGGCCCGCACAGACTCGTGCAGCCGCTCGAAGGCGGCGTCGCAGCGGCTCGAGGATGCGCAGAAGCTTGCGAAGATCTTGCTCAGACCGGCGAACCGGCCCGTGAGACAGACCCGCGGGGAGCGCGGACGGCGGAGACGGGGAGCGCGCCCACGCGGCCTGCTGGCGATCGGACGTGGCGTACGCGGGTACCCAGGCCGCATTCGCGCTCCTGCCGTGCTCATCGACGATGATAACGTCGGCATCCGACAGGAGGGAATCACACCATGAGGATCGGCAAAGCACTCGCTCTCGTCGCCGTCATCGTCTTCGTGCTCGTCGGCTTCGGCGTCACCGTCGGCAATCTCACCCAACTCGAGGAGCTGTCGTTCGGGCTCGCGTTCCTGGCAGCCAGCTTCCTCATCTAGGGGGCCTTCGGCCAGGGGAGGCTCGCCGCATCCGGTCGTCCGGCCTCGCGTTCAGGTTTCAGAGGGCAGAAGGGCCGCCGGTAGACCGTCCTTCTCGTATCGCTTACACGTTTGTCGCCGAGCGTGTGCTTCGTTCATTGGCGACACGGCGTAGACTTGTCTTATGAGCAGCCTCATCGAAAAGATCCGCAAGTGGTTGACGCCTGAGGAGCTGCCGGTGAGCGAGTCCAAAGCGGGCTATGCCAAGCTGCCTCAGGTCGAGCGCGAAGCTGTGTCGCTGACGCCGGAGGAAGAGGAGGAACTCAAAGAGGACACCAACGCTGCGGAGAGCGAAGGTATGACTCCGCCCGAGGTGGAGACACCCGAGGCCCCATCTGAGAAGGGAGCGCCCCATGCCACACTGGCGCCAATCACGCCTAGGATTGGATGGTGATGTCCTCCGCCTCCGACGCTCCGGCCGTGCTTTCCGAGCTCGAGTCCGATCGGCTGCTCATCCAACAGGTGTTCAAGCCGATTGCGAACGAGTACCGGATCAGCGTGCCTCTCCCCGGCGGGAGCGAGGAGGGGCAGCCGTTGCTCTATGTCAAGCAGAAGCGGATGAAGATCAAGGAGGACATCCGCTTCCGGCTCTCACCCGACGAAGACGAGCATCTTTTCATGATCAAGTCGAAGTCGGTGTTCGAGTTCCGCGGCCGCCACGAGGTGCTCGACGCTGACGGCACGCTGATCGGGTTGCTCGAGAAGGACTTCCGCCGCTCGCTCCTGCGGAGCCACTGGCGCGTCCGCGACGCGACAGGCGAGGAGCTGCTGGAAGCGCACGAGGCTAGTTGGCTCGTGGCCCTGCTGAGACGGTTCGCGGATCTCGGCCCCGATCTTTTCTCGCTGTTGAACTGGCTGCCGTTCAACTTCGTGCTCCGCCGCGGCGGCCACGAGGTCGGGACGTACAAGCGCGTGCTCGGGAAGTTTCGCGACCGCTACGTGATCGAGCTCGGGTCGGAGCTCGCAGACGTCGATCGGCGACTGGTCGTCGCGTTTGCCATCGGGCTGGACGCGCTCCAGGATCGCTGAGGCACGGTCGCGTGCGACGGTCGCTTCAAAGGCTGCGCGCGCCCGATCGATCGCAGTCCTGCGGATGTGATCCGGTCGACCGGGAGCTCGCCGAGTGCAGCGCACCAGGCCGCGGCTTCTCGGACTTCGTTCCCGCCGCGCACCGGCTCATCCGGTAACGACGAGGCGACGATCAGACTGGCTCGTCCTCCGCAGGCAGTTCGGACGGCAGTCCGTACAGGCCCTCTCCGGTATCCAGGCGCCACCGAGCGAACGCCTCCGCCACCATGCCCTTCAACTTCTCTACCGCGGCCGATTCCTCGACGCGATCATCGTCCAGCGCTTCGAGCATCTGCACGAACCATGAGCCAAGAGCCTGTCGTGCCTCGTGAGGGTCGCTCATAGGGCCCAGCCTACCGGTGCTACGCGTCGTGCTCTAGGAGCGGCCACCTTGCCATCGTCCACAACGACGACGTCTGGGGGGAGACGGGTTGTCCGACCCTTGTCCGCTCGGCCGATCCTGGGAACGACCGCAGGATCGAGCGGCAGGTTGCTGGAAAACAACTGAGTACGATGGACGGAGATGTCGAACAGCCTAAGTAGCGTGAAGCGTTTGTCTGTTCTGCAGGCGGCTCATTCCGTGCTCTGCGAGCGCCGGCAACGCTTGCACCAGTCGATCGACTCGCTGGAACTGGCCGCATCGGAGATGCCGGACGCTACTGCAAGTCTCGAGGCGTACAAGGAGAACGAGCGCCGACTTTCGCGTGAACGCCAAGAGCTGTACAGCGAGATCGGCGAGCTGATCCGCGCGATCGCGAATGCCAACGAAGACCCACGCGAACCGGTGACCACGGCGCCGACGCGTGCGCTTGTCCGCGATCCGGCCGCTGACGCTGCTCTCGCGGACTACGCAGAGCTGCTGGGGCGCGGTGTGTGTGTCCCTGCGCGGGCCAGCGGCCACTGCGAGCTGAACGCGGACGAGAAAGCCTGGATCGACGCCCTCGAGAAGCAGGCGGCGATCGACGGAACATTTATCACGCACACGTGGGAGGCTCAGGCTGGGAGCT
>JAJAZN010000070.1 GCA_026785685.1 Thermoleophilia bacterium | reverse complement strand
GCCGGCGGGCCGGCCCCTTCAGGATCACCCGAAGGGTGCAGAAAGCATCGCCGAAGGGGTTTCCGCGACCCGCTCCTGGCCGGCGGGCCGGCCCCTTCAGGATCACCCGAAGGGTGCAGAAAGCATCGCCGAAGGGGTTTCCGCGACCCGCTCCTGGCCGGCGGGCCGGCCCCTTCAGGATCACCCGAAGGGTGCAGAAAGCATCGCTGAAGGGGTTTCCGGGATATGCTCTTCCATCCCGGAAACCCCTTCAGCCTCCGCTTCGAAGCGCATCTTGCCGACCCCGAGAGGAACCGACGTCGGATACTCGCGCGTGAAGCATGCGCGGCAGACCTCGTCCTCCGGCAGGCGTGTCGCCTCCTGCATCCCCTCGAGCGAGAGATAGTGCAGCGAGGTCGCGCCGATGCGCACTCGCATCTCCTCGACCGAGCGATGCGCCGCGGCGAGCTCGTCCGTGTCGGCCATGTCGATGCCGTAGAAGCACGGCGCCACGACCGGAGGCGAGGAGATTCTCACGTGCACCTCGGCGGCGCCTGCGTCGAAGAGCATCGCGACGAGCTGCTGCATCGTGTTGCCGCGGACAATCGAGTCGTCGACGATCACGACGCGCTGACCCGACACCTCGTCGAGCGGATTGAACTTGAGCTTGATGCCCTGCCGGCGCAGCTCCTGGTCGGGCTGGATGAACGTGCGACCGACGTAGCGGTTCTTGATCAGGCCCTCCTCGAAGGGGATGCCTGATGTCTTGGCGAAGCCGATCGCGGCCGGCGTACCCGAGTCGGGTATCGGCATCACGAGGTCCGCGACGGCGGGTGCCTCCTTGGCGAGGATCTGGCCCATGCGCACCCTGCTCGAATGGATCTCGCTGCCGTCGAGCCGGGAGTCGGGCCGGGCGAAGTAGACGTGCTCGAAGATGCAGGCGGCTCCGCGCCCCTCGGGGAGGGCTTGCGAGCTGTGCATGCCCGACTCGTCGAACCAGAGGATCTCGCCCGGGCGGACGTCTCGCTCGACGGTGGCGCCGATCAGATCGAGCGCGCAGCTCTCGGACGCGACGACCCAGTCGTCGCCGATCCGACCGAGCGTGAGCGGCCGGATCCCGTGCGGGTCGCGGAAGGTGACGAGCGTGTCGTCGACGAGCACGACGACGGAATAGGCGCCCTCGAGACGCGCCATCGTGGCGGCGACAGCCTCGGGGAGCGGCGACGGGTCGCGCGCGATCAACGCGGCAATCACCTCGGTGTCCGAGGTCGAGCCGAGCCGGATCCCGTCGGCGACGAGTTCGTCGCGAAGGACACCGGCGTTCGTCAGGTTGCCGTTGTGGCCGAGCGCGACGGTTCGGGCACGTCCGTGATGGACGAGTGGCTGAGCGTTCGACCAGTGCACGCCTCCGGTTGTCGAGTAGCGCGTGTGGCCGATCGCGACCTCACCCGGGAGGGCCTGGAGCTGCTGCTCATTGAACACCTGGGCAACGAGCCCCATGCCGCGCAGCACGGTCAGGCGCCCTGCCTCCGAGACGGCGATCCCGGCAGACTCCTGGCCGCGATGCTGCAGAGCAAACAACGCGAAGTACGTCAGCCGCGCAACGTCGCGGTCGGTCGAGCGGATACCGAAGACGCCGCACATCTACACCTCACGCTCCCAGACCGCTCGGAGGTCGGCAAGGGTAACGCCGAGGATCTCGTCGCCGCCGACCTCACCGATGCGTCGCACGTCGACACCCGGGACGGAAGGCACGGCCTGGGCCTCGTCAGCGGGGAGCGCAAGGATCACCTGACCCGGGCCTTCGCCGAAGAGCACGACCGAATCGGTCGAGAGATCGAGTCGGGCGCCCAGACCGGAGTGGAGCGCCGCCTCGACGAGCGCGACGGCGAGCCCTCCATCCGAGACGTCATGGGCGAGCGTGCATAATGGAGCGAGGTCGACGACGAGGCGGATGAGGGCGGCTTCCGCTGCCAGATCGAGCGACGGCGGCGACCCCGAGACGGTCCCATACTGCGCCTGGAGCTCGGAGCCTGGCAGCGCGGGAGCGCCCGCCGACACGAGGACGATGACGTCCCCTTCCTGCCACGCGCCAGGGATCTGCCGCACGTCCGGGACGAGGCCGACACAGCCCACCACGGGCGTCGGCGGGATCGAGCGGCCGTCCGTGTCGTTGTAGAGCGAGACGTTGCCGGAGACGATCGGCAGCCCGAGTGCCTCGCACGCCTGGGCCATGCCCTCGATCGACTGCGCGAGCTCCCAGCCGATCTCGGGCTTCTCGGGATTGCCGAAGTTCAGGCAGTCCGTGAATCCGAGCGGCTCACCTCCGGCGCAGGCGACGTTGCGGGCTGCCTCGAGGATCGCCGCGGAGCCGCCGACGAACGGATCGAGCGAGCCGAGGCGTCCCGTGCCGTCGAGTGTGAGTGCGAGTCCTCGGTTGGAGGGACGCAGCCGCACGACCGCGGCGTCGAGCCCCGGACGGCGAACCGTGCGCGACTGAACGAGCTGGTCGTAGCGGCGCGTGACGAAGGCGCGCGAACGTAGTGCATCGGTGCCGAGCAGATCGAGAAGCACCTCGGTTGTTCCGGGGAGCTCGGGAAGCTCAACCTCGGGCGACGGCGCCCGGGGCGTCTGTTCGACGACGTAGCGTGGGCAGTCCTCGGTGAGGAAGCGCGCGGGAATCGCGCCAACCACTGCGCCGTGCCAGAGGGCGCGCAGTTCGCACGTCTCCGTGACCTCACCGATCTCGGCACGGTGGAGCTCCCAGCGGTCGATCACCGCTTCGACCTCGGCGAGCCGCTCGGGCGCAACAATCGCGACCATGCGCTCCTGCGACTCCGAGATCATGATCTCCCACGGCTCCATCCCGTCCTCGCGCTGAGGCACACGGTCGAGATGGACGTCGATGCCGTAATCGGCCGCCATCTCGGAGAGTGACGAAGCAAGCCCGGCCGCGCCACAATCCTGCAGCGACAGCACGAGCCCCCGCTGGACGAGCTCGACCGAGACCTCGATCAGCCGCTTACCCGTGAACGGGTCGCCGACCTGATCCGAGGGACGCTTGTCCGCGGCCTCCTCGCCGAGCTCCTGGCTCGCGAGAACCGATGCTCCGCCAATCCCGTCCCTCCCCGTCGTCGCGCCGTACAGCACGAGCACCGCGCCCGCGGTATCGGCACGCGCGCTCATCACGCCGTCTACGGGCAGCAGCCCGACACACATGGCATTGACGAGGCAGTTCGACGCGTAGGCGTCATCGAAGACAACCTCGCCGCCGACGTTCGGCACGCCGACCGAGTTGCCGTACGCACCGATCCCGCCCACCGCGCGGGAGAAGTGCGCATCCGGTGCGCCGAAGCGCAGCCCGTCGAGGAGCGCGATCGGCCGAGCGCCCATGGCGATGATGTCACGCAGGATCCCGCCCACTCCGGTCGCGGCGCCCTGGAACGGCTCGACGGCGGAGGGGTGATTGTGACTCTCTGCCTTGAAGGTGACAGCAAGCCCGTCGCCGAGGTCGAGCACACCCGCGTTCTCCCCCGGCCCCTGCAGCACGCGGTCACCGGCGCTCGGGAGACGCTTGAGGAGCAGCGCCGAGTGCTTGTAGCCGCAATGCTCCGACCAGAGGAGCGAGAAGACCGCAAGCTCGAAGTGGTTCGGCTCGCGCTCGAGCAGTTCGTGGAGTCGGGTGTTCTCCCCGTCCGTGAGGCCGAGCTGGCGGTGAATTGGCTGTTCCGCGACGGAGCTCAGAAGAGCATTCTAGCCGGGGGCCCGGCGGGCAGTCGGGTGGGCCGGCGGTGGAAGAGCGGAGCGCGACCCTCCCCGCCCGACTCCTCGGCGCGCATCGCACGCGATCCAGGCCGGCCGCGCCCCCGGCCCCCCCCCCCACACCCCAAACAACACAACAAAACACAAAAAAAAGCCCGCACCCACCGAAGAAAAAAAACAACCAATAAAT
>JAJAZN010000069.1 GCA_026785685.1 Thermoleophilia bacterium | reverse complement strand
GTCGTTGGGGGCGAGCGTCGCTTCTGCTCACGGGAGGGCGAGGATCTCTACCGGTAATACGTCTTGCCGCGCAAGGCCGCCGCTCGCTGCCCGGGGGGGGGCGGCGCCGACCACCGATGCCGAGATGACGCGGACGCGGGGGAACCAACGCCACGTCGGCGATCATGTCGATGTCGTAGCGGAGGGCAACCGATGAGTCACTCTGGTCGAACCAGAGGCGGTCGCCGATGAGAACGCGACTCGTCGCAGGCGCCGCACTCGTTGTGTTGCTCGGCGGCTTTGCAGCAATCGTCTTCTCGGGCCGGCCGAGCGACGACGCGTCACGCGAGACCGTGCCTGTGACGACAACGGCGAGCGCGAACGCCCCGACTCCAACGCCGCCGAAGCCGAAGCGCGTGCGGATCCCAGTCAAGGGGATCGGCGCGTACGACCCTGACGGCGACCGGGCCGAGAACGACAGCGCTGCAACGCTCTCCACCGACGGCGTCTTCTCAACGGCCTGGAAGAGCGAGCGCTATCGGCGCTCGTTCACAAAGACCGGCGTCGGCCTTGTCCTCGACGCAGGGCAACCGGTAGAGGCAACTCGGGTCGTCGTCTCCACGGAGACACCGGGCTACATGGCCGACGTGCGCGTTGGCTCATCTCCCACCGGACCATTCGTCTCGATCTCGAATGAGCAGTCGATGAGAGCCCGGACGACGTTCGTCCTCAAGCCCCGGAGCGGCCGTTACGTCCTGCTCTGGATCACGTCGATGCCCGAAGAGGGCGCCGCCGCCGTAAACGAGATCACAGTGTCGGCGGCAGGCTGACGATGTCGCTGCTCAAAGCGATCATCGTCGCCGTCGCCCTCTTCATCGGGCTCCCGATCCTCCTCCTGCTTGCCGGGGCAGCAGGCCCGATCGGCTGGATCGCTGCCGCGATCATCCTGCCTCTGGTGGTGCTCGGCGTGCTGCTCTGGCTCGGGTGGTTCCGACGGCGCCCTGACGATGGACCCTGGCACTGACGGAGGCGTGACCCGTACGAGAAGTCCCGGTCGAGCGTCGCGTGCGAGTACGTTTGGCGGCGTACCGACCGGTGGATCACCTTTCCGTGGAGCGCACTCCCGCCCGTGACCGGCGGTCAAGCTGCCTGACAATTCGGTACGCCGTAACCCTGATTTCTGAATTAGAATTGAGGTGCTCAGGTTCATAAGGGGGATGTGAGTGCTTCAGGGGAAGCAACAGAATGTGGCATCACGTGCAATGCGCGGCATGCTTGCGATCACAATCGTGGCGGTTGTTTTCCCTGCAACGAGCCTCGCCGCTTCCCCAAAGCCCGACCCGGCGCCCGTCAACCCCGACCCCACTGAAACCGTGACGACAACACCCACCCCGACACCATCCACCCCGACACCTCCGACCGCGACGGCACCGAGCACGAGCTCGTCCGGTTCTTCGGCGCGCCCCCGATCGTCCAGCGCGGGCTCGAGCAGCAGCTCCTCGGCCCCCACAACGCAATCCAGCTCCGGTACGAGCTCCTCGAGCTCCGGGTCGACATCCTCTGGTTCCTCGACGAGCGCGACCGCACTGGCGGCGACCGAGAAGCGCCGGAAGGCGGCCAGGGCCAAGGCGGCCGCTCGCGCCAGGCAGGCTCGCCTCAGGGCCGTGGAAGCGGCCGCCGCGCGGGCCAGCAAGGCGCAGGCCCGAGAGCGAGCCGCGACTCTCGCCGCGGCGAACGCAGTAGCGACAATAACGCCGACGACCACAGGTAGCGACAACTCATTTCCTCGGGTCGGCGAGCTGTTGCTCGGACTCTCAGCCCTACTCGTTCTGCTCGCGCTCGCACCGTCCCGTGCCGCATACGCGGTTTCACCGAGAGTCGGCCAGACACTCGCGCAGGGGCGACTCGCGCTCGCGGGGGCCGGCGTCTCGATAGTGGTCGGCCTGCTCGTTGCGTTCGGGCTCGGAGGAGGAGCCTGATGCGACGACTCCTCCTCGCTGCGACGGTCGTCGTAGGGGCAGTCGTGTTGGCGGTCGTTCCACTCGCAAGCGCCGTCCCTCCCGGCGTCACGATCGACTCCGCCCCGGCCGACCCGACGACGGCGACGACGGCGAACTTCTCTTTCAGCTCGCCTGACACCGCCGCAACCTTCGATTGCGATCTCGACGGAAGTGTGGTGCCGTTGTGCACATCTCCGAAGGCGTACTCCGGGCTCGCGGACGGGACTCACACCTTCACCGTGATCGCGACGAACCTCGACCCTGGCACGAGCTCGGCCTCCTTCACGTGGACGGTGGACACGACCGCCCCGCCCGTCCCGACGATCACGAGCGGCCCGACCGGCACGACGAACGACGCATCACCCGCCTTCGCGTTCAACTCCTCCGGCGCCACGAGCTTCAGGTGCTCGATCGACGACGCCGCACCGACCGGAAACTGCGACGGCGGCACCTTCACGGCCTCCGCGCTCGCCGACGGCGCCCACACGTTCTACGTCACCGCGGCAGACAGCCTCGGCAACACGAGCGGCGCCGCCAGCCGAGCCTTCACAGTCGACAACACCCCTCCGCCCGTCCCGACGATCACGAGCGGCCCGACCGGCACGACGAACGACGTGACCCCTGCCTTCGCGTTCAACTCCTCGGGCGCGACGAGTTTCAAGTGCTCCATCGACGACGCGACGCCCAGCATCGCGTGTAACGGCGGTTCGTTCACGCCGTCTCCGGCACTCGGTTCGGGCGGCCACACCTTCTACGTCACCGCCGCTGACAGCGTCGGCAACACGAGCGCGGCCGCTAGCCAGGGTTTCACCGTCGACACCGTCCCGCCCGATACGACGATCTCCCCGGCCGTTCCCGCAACGATCGCGAGCACGAACGTGTCGATCGCGTTCTCCTCGGCCGACGGGACGGCGACCTTCGCCTGCAAGCTCGACTCCGGCAGTTTCAACCCGTGCACGTCGCCGGCCAGCCTCGTAGGCCTCGCAGACGGGTCGCACACGTTCGCGGTCCAGGCGACCGACGCAGCAGGCAACGTCGACGCGTCGCCCGCAACGGCCAGCTGGATCATCGACACGACGCCGCCGGCCCTGACAGGCCCGGGCAGCCTTGGCGTCGAGGCGGATGGAGGGGCCGGAACGAAAGTCGCGTTCAGCGTCACCGGCTCCGATGGTGGGCTCGCGCTCCTTCCCGGCGTGATCACGTGTGCGCCGGTCTCGAACACGCGGTTTCCCCTTGGACAATCGACCGTGACGTGCACCTCACAGGATTCCGCGGGAAACACCGGCACGCTCGCGTTCGACATCACGGTCCGGGACACGACACCTCCCTCGATCAATGCGCCTGACGCCTCCCTTACCGCCACCGATACGGCCGGGATCGCACGTACCGACCCGGCGATCGCCTCGTATCTGGCAGGCATCTCGGCGTCGGATCTCGTCTCGACGCCGACCGTGACGACAACGACTCCGGAGCAGCTACCGATCGGCATCACGAAGATCGTCGTCACAGCCAGGGACGCAGCCGGCAATCAGGCTCAGCGAACCGTGACGCTCACGATCCTCGAGCCCGGCAAGAAGGCCCCGACTCCCGACTTCACGCCGCCCGGCCCCGTGCGGAACCCCAAGGCCGCGGCTGGCGACCGAAAAATCGTCCTGACGTGGGTGAACCCGACGGCGGCCGATCTCGAGGTGGTACGGATCACGCGCACGGCCGTCGGTTCGACCGCCGAGACCACCGTCTACTCGAGCCTCAAGCCCGCGTTCACGAGTCGCGGTCTCAAGAACGGGGTTGCGTACCGGTTCGTGATCGTCGCCCTCGACAAGGCCGGAAACTCATCGTCCCCCGTCGTCGTGACGGCGACGCCGGTGGCCCCGCTTCTCGCCTCGCCGAGGCCCGGTGCCCGAGTGGCGAAGCCACCGCTGCTCCGCTGGGCGACCGTTCCGGCGACGACGTATTACAACGTCCAGCTCTACCGAGGCGGGAAGAAGATCCTCTCCGCCTGGCCGGCAGTGACCCGATTGCAGCTGAAGGCAAAGTGGACCTACGACAATCGCAAGTACGTGCTCAAGCCGGGAATCTACACCTGGTATGCCTGGCCAGGCGTCGGTCCGCGCTCGGCCGCCGTCTACGGCCCGCTTCTGGGCAAGAGCCAGTTCCTGGTCACGGTGCCCAGGGTCTAAGCCTAAGCGCACCGAAGGCCACGGCTAGCGAAGAAGTCGGAGCCGCGCCGGATCGATGCCGAGCGAAGCGCGCGTGAAGCGGTGCATCGTCCCGTCGGCTTTCATGCGACTGAGGGCGCGGTCGACCTCGGCAACAGTCAGCGGGCCACCCGCCCCAACTGCGACGACGGAGCCAACCCCGTACGAAACGCGTGCCGTGACGGGACCGAGGACGCCGCCACGACCCGTCACGAAACGACCGACCTCATCCGCGTCAACGAGCGCCGCGTCACACACACCGGTCTGCACGAGCTCTAAAAGACGCTCCTGCGACGGCGCGATGATGTGCCTCCCCGCATCGCCGAGCGCTGAGGTCATAGCCCGCGCTCCATTGCTCCCGCGGACGGCGCACACGATCTTGCCCTTGAAGTCTCCGAGGCTCCGGAACGGCGGAGATCCGCGGCGGAGGACGACCGCCTGGTCACTCCCGAGGTAGGGCTGCGTGAGACCCGCGTGAGCCGACGCGTCACGCGTCGGCGAGAGCGACGCGATCACGAGATGCCACGCCTCGGGAGCTGTCGGCCGGAGTCGCGCAGCAGTCGGCATGTAGACGAACTTCACGCGAGGCGCCCGCAACCGCCAGGCCAGATCTTTCGCGATGTCGACCTCGAGCCCGCGAGCGAGAATCACGTCGTTCCCTCGTACGACGCCTGCCTGTCGCACAGGATCACGGAGGTCGAGCCCGACGACGAGAACAGCTGGTCGAGGCTCGGAGGTCGGAGCGGGAGGCGCGTCGTCTGCCCGGCTCTGGGCAGGCATGCCGAGGGCGACGACGACGGCAGCGACGATCGCGGAGCTGCCGATGAGGCACGCCACCACGACTCCCACCGAGTCGACCACGGCGTCCGCGGCCGCACGAGGGCTCACGCAGCACTCATCTCGTCGAACACATCGACGCGGGTACCGGACTCGGCGAAGCCGAACAGCATTGGCGCGTCGTAGCGATTGACGCGGATGCATCCATGGGAAGCCGCATACGCCGGGACAGAGCCATACTCATGAAACGCGATCCCGCCCGTAAAGTAGCTCGCCCAGGGGAGCCAGACCTTGAACGGCACTGACCACGAGTGCCGCTCCTTGCGGTAGACGGAGAACGAGCCGTGGGGAGTTCTGCCACCAGCGCCCGACGAGATGTGGACGACCCTCACGACCCGGTTGTCCTCGACGAGAAGCGCGACCTGGCGCCGAAGCTGAACCTCGATCCGTCTCCCCGGGGCCTCGACTGCGGGCGTCGGACGTGTCGCCCGCAGAAGCGCCGAGACCGTTGCGGGGCTGAATGAGCCGTCTCGACTCAGGTTGGCCCACTTCTGAAAGCCGAGAACAGCGGTCGATGTCTGGTCGTCGACCACACGGGTCACTCCGGCCGACGCAAGGAAGCCGAGGTCGACGAGCCGCTGCCGGAGCTCACGCTGCGTCGGCTCGGCCGTGGTGTGCCCGACCGCCTTCGTGACCGGCTGCCGAAGGTCGTACCCGGGAAACAGCCCCACAGGAACGCCGCCCGCGATCCGAATCTTCACGGCAATGACTCCCGGAATGCTCCGAACGGTGCGAATCAGCTGTGTGACGCGGCCCGCCCGTGCGACCTCGTCGCGGCCGGAAGCAAACCGCGCCCCGAGATCGACGGTGACGATCCGTCGCTCGACCGTGACAGAAAGCAGGGGCGTCGCACGAGGAATCGACGAGCGCACTCCCCGTCGCTGCTCCACCGCCGTCGGCCCGGCCAACAACAGCCGGATCGCGGCTTCGATCGTCTTCCCGCTCCGGGCAACCGACACCGGTGTACCTCCGGCGGTGAACCAGACGTGCACTCGTGCCTCCGCTGCCGGGGCGAGCATCAATCCACACGCGGCCGAGACGAGGAGAACCCTGCCTTTCACGGATACCCAGTTCGACGGGCCGTGGCCCGTTTCCTACCTCCGTCTGGGATGAGGACGAGGCCCTCAAGCCCGATTCCGCTCGCGCCGATGAGGTTCTGGACATCGTGGCTCCTCCTCCTGACAACCGCGCGGTCGCGCAGCACGCGACGCGCGCCGAAAGCGGCGCGGTATCCGCGCTCGCTCTTGTCGACTCGTACCGCCGACTCGCGGACGTCTTCCACGACGTCCTCTCCGAGCAATCTCTCGACGCTCTGCTCGAGCGCATCGCGGATACGCTCGGCGATCTTATCCCGTACGACGACCTGGCGTTCTACGAGGCCGATGAGGTGACGCGGAAGCTGCGAGGCGTGTTCGCACGGGGCGACTATGCCGACGAGGTCATCGCCGACGAGCCATTCACCTTCGGTGAGGGGATCACCGGGTGGGCCGTCGAGCACCGCGAGCCCGTCCTCGCGAACCGTGCCGATCTCGATCCGCGCGTGAGATTCGTCGAGGGCACACCCCCGGACCCCGAGTCGCTCCTGGCAGTGCCCTTGATCGCTCGCGGCGGCATCAAGGGCGCGCTCAACATCTACCGCGTCGGTGTGACCGAGTTCACCGACGAGGAGTTCCAGCTTGCAGTCCGCTTCGGTGACGCGGCGGCCCTT
This sequence comes from Thermoleophilia bacterium, assembly GCA_026785685.1. Taxonomy (GTDB): domain Bacteria; phylum Actinomycetota; class Thermoleophilia; order Gaiellales; family Gaiellaceae; genus Gaiella. The sequence continues at coordinate 17,602 of JAJAZN010000069.1, read as the reverse complement.
GCTCTCGACAATGCCCAGGTTCGAGCAACGCTCGAGCTCCAGGCGCAGACGGATTCGCTGACCGGCCTCTGGAACCACAGGGCATTCCATGAGCGGTTGCGAAACGAGGTTGTTCGGGCTTCGACCGAGCGGAGTACCGTCGCGCTGCTAATGCTCGATCTCGACGACTTCAAGCGGGTCAACGACATCTACGGCCACGCCGTCGGCGATCAGGTGCTCGTCGAGCTCGCAGTCGAGTTACGCGCAAGCGTCCGCCAGAGTGACGACGTCTGCCGGACCGGCGGTGAAGAATTCGCGATCATCATGCCGGCGGGAGACCTCGGCGCTGCGCAGCAGCTCGCGAAGCGCGTCGCCGAGCGCATCGCACTCGCGACGTTCGACCCCGTCGGGCCGATGACCCTCTCGATTGGGATCGCAATCGGGCCGGAGCACGCCGCGAACCCACGGGAGCTCGTTGCCTGCGCAGAGCTCGCGATGATGACCGCCAAGGCACGAGGCAAGTGCCGGGTCGTCGTATTCCACGAAGACGAGAGCGAGCGGCCGGAGGCGTTGACACGCCGCAGCGCCGACATCCGCTCGCTCGCCCATCTGAAGATGCTGCACGGCGTCTCGAGCAGACTCACGCGGCTTCTCGAGATCGACGAGATCGGCGCGACGGTGTGCGACGAGCTTCGCCAGCTGATCGACTACCACAACTGCCGCGTCTTCCTCCGCGAAGGAGACGATCTACTCCCGATCTCATTCCGCGGCGATCTGACGCAGGGGAACGAGTCTCCACTCGAAGTACTCGCGACGAAGGTTGGAGTCGGTGTCACCGGTCATGTCGCCGCTACGGGCGCAGCGTTCCTCACCGGGGACGCGGCGCACTGCGGGATCGGGCATCACATCGAAGGAACGGCTGACATCGAAGAGTCGCTCCTTGCGGTGCCGCTGCGCTACGGCGCCGACGTCGTCGGTGTTCTCGTCATCTCGAAGCTCGGGCTCGACCAGTTCGACGAAGACGACCAGCGCCTCCTCGAGGTTCTCGCCGGCCACGCTTCGGTGGCACTCGTCAACGCGAGGCTCTACGAGGCCGAACGACGAGAAGCCAAGGGAGCGAAGGCGCTGCTCGAGCTCTCGCGCGAGCTCTCCTCGGGAATGCAACTCGATGACGGCGGCGACCGGATCGCGACCGGGGGAGCCCGAATCCTCGGGGTCGAGCGAACGTCGGTCTGGTTACCCGAGAGCGAGAGTACAGGGAGCGACATCATCTGCCGCGGAGCGTGGTCGGCGCCCGGCGTCACGGGCTCGGCTCAGGTCGGCGACCGGTTGCCGGCTCCCGTGGCAGCCACGTTCGCCCGCAGCCCGGAACCGTTCGTGGTCACCCTCGATGAGTACAAGAGCGTTGTCGCAGAACACTTCCCGGGCGTCCTTGCCGACGCCTACGCGGTCGTGCCAATCGCCCTCGACGTCGGCTGGGGCGCGATCACGTTCGCACTCGACGGCGCTGACAGCCTGGATGATCGGCAGCTCGAGCTCCTGAGTGCGATCGCCGGCCAGGCGAGGCTGGCACTGACGAACGCGCTCAGCTTCGAAAGCCTGGAGCGCACGTTCCTCTCGACGGTCGAGGCACTTGCGAACGCGCTCGAGGCGAAGGACGAGTACACCTCGACCCACGCCCGGTGGATCCGTGACATGGCGATCATGGTCGGCGAGGAGCTCGGTCTGGACGCGGCAACGTTGAAGCGCGTCGAGCTGGGCGCACTGTTCCACGACATCGGCAAGATCGGGATCCCTTCGGCAATCCTCTCCAAGCCCGGACCTCTTACGGACGAGGAGCGGGAGATCATCGAGACCCACCCTGCTCTCGGCGAGCAGATTCTCGCACCGATCAATCAGCTGGAGCACGTGCGGCCGATCGTCCGTGCCTGCCATGAGCGCTACGACGGGATGGGGTACCCGGACGGGCTCGCGGGTGAGGAGATACCTCTCGAGGCGCGCATCATCTTCGTGTGCGATGCCTTCCACGCGATGACGACGACGCGTCCGTACCGGGATGCACTCCCAACAGAGGAGGCACACAGGCGGCTCCTCAAGGCGGCCGGCTCACAGTTCGATCCGGCGGTCGTCGGCATCTGCGTGCGTGTGCTTCAGGCCCCGTAACGCACGGACGCCGACGTTCGTCTCACCCGGCGCGACGCAGGAGCACGATCGAGCGACCCTCGACGTCGACCTGGCCCCGCGCGCGCAGAACCCAGGAGCCTGACGCAACCTCTGGCTCGGCCGTCGCCAGCTCGAGCTCCCAGCGACGACCGAAGCGTACGGGGGGCAGCGTGAACGTCAGCCTGTCGCGCCAGCCGTTGAAGAGGACGAGGAACGAGTCGCCGACGATCGGATCGCCCTCTCTCGTCTCGTCCATGATCTCCGCCCCGTTCAGGAACGCGCCGAGCGCAGAAGCGTCTCCGCGCTCCCAGTCACCCTGCGTCATCGCCCGACCGTCGGGACGGAACCACCACACGTCCGGCGCACCCGAGTCCTCGTGCTCGAGCCCGGTGAGGAAGGACGGCCTCCGGAACACGGGATGCCGATGACGCAGCTCAATCAGCCGCTTTGTGAAGGCGACGTGCGCACGGGCGGAATCATCATGCTCCCAGCTGACCCAGCTGATCTCGTTGTCCTGGCAGTAGCCGTTGTTGTTGCCGTGCTGCGTCCGCCCGAACTCGTCACCGGCGAGCAGCATCGGTACGCCGTGCGAAAGCAGGAGAGTCGCGAGGAAGTTACGCCGCTGACGTTCCCTCAGATCACGCACCGCGACGTCGCCCGTCTCCCCTTCGATGCCGCAATTCCACGAGCGATTGTCGGTCGTCCCATCGCGATTCCCCTCGAGGTTCTCCTCGTTGCGCTTCTCCTCGTAGGTGACGAGATCGCGCAACGTGAATCCGTCGTGGCACGTAATGAAATTGATCGAGGCAAAGGGCTTCCGCCCGTCGAGCTGATAGAGGTCGCTCGAGCCCGTAAAACGACGGGCAAACGACGCGACCGCCGTGCGGCCGCGCCAGAAGTCACGCATCGTATCCCGGTACATCCCGTTCCACTCCGTCCAGAGCACGGGGAAGTTGCCGACCTGGTAGCCGCCCTCACCGACGTCCCACGGCTCCGCGATCAGCTTGACCTGCGACAGAATCGGATCCTGGTGGATGATGTCGAAGAAGGCCGAGAGCTTGTCGACGTCGTGAAACTCGCGCGCGAGTGCAGAGGCAAGGTCGAAACGGAAGCCGTCGACGTGGCACTCCGTCACGAAGTAGCGCAGCGAATCCATGATCAGCCGCAGGACGGAAGGATTGACGGGATTGAGGGAGTTGCCGGTCCCGGTGAAGTCCATGTATGTGCGCGGATCGTCCGGCATCGTCCGGTAGTAGGCGAGGTTGTCGATGCCCCGGAACGACAGGCTCGGGCCAAGCTGGTTGCCCTCTGCCGTGTGGTTGTAGACGACGTCGAGGATCACCTCGATGCCGGCGCGGTGCATCGCCTTGACGAGCCCCTTGAACTCGCGCACCTGCTGCCCGTGCGTGCCCGTCGCGGCGTATCCTGCGTGGGGTGCGAGGAATCCGATCGTCGAATAGCCCCAGTAGTTCGTCAGCCCGCGTTCCTGCAGGAAGTGCTCGTCGGCGATGTGGTGGATCGGCAGCAGCTCGACTGCCGTGATTCCCAGGTCGACGAGATGCGCAATTGCGGCATCCGACGCAAGCCCGGCGTAGGTACCGCGGAGATCATCGCGAACCCCGGGTAGCAGCCTCGTGAACCCCTTGACGTGGAGCTCGTAGATCACGGTCTCGTTCCAGGACCGACAGACGAGGCGATCGTCCTCCCAGTCGAACGACTCGTCGATGACAACCGACTTCGGGATTGCGGCCGCATCGTCGTTCAGGTCGATTACGAGGTCGTCGCCGTCAGCGTAGGCGAGCGTGCGCCCGCGATCCCAAAGGACAGGCCCCTCGATGGCCTTTGCGTAGGGATCGATCAGAAGCTTGTGTGGGTTGAAGCGGTGGCCTCGCTCGGGAGCCCACGGTCCGTGAACGCGGTAGCCGTAGCGCTGACCCGGTCCGACGCCCGGGAGGTAGCCGTGCCAGTTGTGGGCCGTATGCCGCCCCAGCACGCAGCGAGTTTCGACGTCGTCTTCAGCGAAGAGGCACAGCTCGACGCGCTCGGCGTTCTCCGAGGTGAGCGAGAAGTTTGTCCCGTTTCCATCCCAGGTTGCACCAAGGGGGAACGGCTGTCCGGGCCACGCGCGCATCGCTCTACCCCGCAGCCTCCGCTGAGCGCAGGCCGCGGAGGGCCCACACCGAGAAGACCAGCGCGAGAGCGAGCGCGAGGCCAAAACTCAGTCCGACCTGCGTCGCGTCGCCGGCGAGCAGCCCTCTTCCCGTTCCGAGCGCGTAGGTGATCGGGTTGAACTTCGCGACGGCGTGCATCGCGCCGCCGAGGAGCGCGAGCGGCACGTAGACGGGAGCGAGGAAGAGGAGGAGGAAGACGGGCATCTGCATCAAAGGGCCTGCCTGGAGCGTCCGCAATCGCATTGCGATCCCGGCCGACCAGAAGAAGCCGCATATGTTGATGATCAAGGCGAGCGTGTAGAGCCCGATCAGGTCGACGGGTCCACCGCCGACCTTCATACCCGACGCAAGCGCGATCACCGTGAGAAGCGTCGCCGTGATGCACCAGCGCAGGATTGCGGCGAGCCCATACCCGATCACGATGCCCGTTCTGTTCGGCGAGGCGAGCATCAGCCGTCGCGCGAATCCGCCTTCGAAGTCGCGGGCGACGCCGAAGCCGGTGAAGACCCCGCCGAAGGCCGCCGATTGCAGAAGGACGAAGACGAACTGGAAGGCCGTGTACCCGTTCGGATAGTCGAACCCCGGCACGTTCTGCACCTGCGAGAGTCCACCGGCGAAGGCGACGAAGAAGAACAGCGGGAACATCAGCGACGGCAGAAGGAGCGACGGTGTCGTGATCACGTTCTTCAGCGTCCGCCAGGCCACACCAGAAACGACGCCCCAGAGTCTCATGTGCGCTCCATCCTTCTACTCAGAGCCCAACTCGCGGCGATGAGCGCGAGGATCGCGAGAACGATCGCGATCGAGAACCCGAGCGCGAGTGCGCGCGCGTCCCACCCGGTGATGATCAGGCTCCGCACGCACTCGATCAGATACGAGACGGGGTTGATCGAGGCGAGAAAGTGAAACCAGGGAACGGCGATCAGGTCGCGCGGTGTGTTCATCGACGAGATAAAGAGGAAGACGAAGAGCACGGGGAAGAGGCCCTGGATCGACTCGCCGGAGCCGGTGCGAAGCGCGAGAAACGAGCCGAGCGCACCGAAGCCGACGGCCACGAGGGCCGCGTAGACGAGCAACAGGGCGATGCCGGCAGGCCCCGAGGCGAAGCGAACGCCGAGCAAGAGGCCTACGGAAATGTAGAACACCGCCTGCACGATCCCGAGCACGACGATGCCCGTGATCTGCCCCGCGAGGAGCGCCGAGCCGCGAACGGGCGTCAGCGAGAGCCGCGAGAAGAACCCGGTCTGGATGTCGCGCGCGAGATCGGTTCCGGCGTTCATCGTCGAGAACAGCGCACCCTGGATGAACGGAACGGCGAGGGCGAACGCGAAGAACGAGTCGGTCGGGAAGCCCGGGAGCTCGGTGGATGCCTTGAGGCCGCCCGAGTTCATCAGCAGGAGCGCCACAGGAAAGATCAGCGGCGGAATCGCGCTCGCCGGTTGTCGTGCGGTGCGCATGATCGAGCGCTGCGCGAGCGCACCGACCTGTGTCAGCAGCGGGGAGCTCATCGAGCCGACGCCCCGTCCTCCCCGGTCGCAGCTCCCTCGAGGGTCCTGCCGGTCTTGGCGAGGAAGACGTCGTCGAGCGTCGGCGCCCGCAGCTCGATGTCGTCGACGACGACACCGTCGGCGTCCATCGCCCTGATCACGTCGACGAGGCCGATTCCCTCGCGGAGGCGCACCACGAGCTCGCGCTCGCTCCCGAGCGGCTCGCCGTACTGCTTCATCAGCTCGGCAATCCGTTGCCTGTCCTCCTCCCGACAGGGAGTGACGTGAATCGACGGCCTGCCGATCTCCTCTTTCAGTGCGGTCGGAGTACCCTCCGCGACGATCTTGCCGTTGTCGATGATCCCGACCCGGTCGGCGAGAACGTCGGCTTCCTCGAGGTACTGGGTCGTGAGGAACACGGTTACCTTGTCCTCGCGTGCGAGCCGGGCGACCTCTTCCCAGAGAGCAGTGCGGCTCTGCGGATCGAGGCCTGTCGTCGGCTCGTCGAGGAACAAAATCGTTGGCCGATGGACAAGGGCGAGCGCGAGGTCGAGACGGCGCTTCATCCCGCCGGAGTAGCCACCCACCTTGCGGTCGGCGGCGTCGGTGAGCCCGACCCGGTCGAGAAGCTCCTCCTGCCGCGGCTTGCGCTCCGCCTTCGGGATCGCCTGCAGCATCGTCTGCAGCTTCAGGTGATCGCGGCCCGTCAGCAGAGGATCGAGCGCGGCCTCCTGGAGAGCGGCGCCGATCACGGAGCGAACCTTCGGCCCCTCGGTGCGAACGTCGTACCCGCCGACGCGCGCGCTCCCGGCCGTTGGCGGCAGGAGCGTCGTCAGCATCAAAACCGTCGTCGACTTGCCGGCACCGTTCGGCCCGAGGAAGCCGTAGATCTCACCCGGCGCGACGTAGAGGTCGATCCCGTCAACCGCGCGCGGCCCCTTCTTGAACTCGCGCACGAGCTTCTCGACGACGATGCTGTTGTCCCGGGTCACGACGATCAGACTACGCCAAGGCGGGAACGAGCCACACAGCCGCGAGCGGCGGCAAGGTGAGGAACGCCGAGAAGGGCTGCCCGTGAAGCGGCGCCGCCTCGGCCTCGATGACGAGCCCGTTGCCGATATCGGAGCCGGCGTAGAACCGCGAGTCGGTGTTCAGCGCCTCGACCCAGCGACCGCCGCGGGGAAGCGGCAGCTGCCAGCCCTCGCGCACGATGGGCGAGAGATTCACGACGGAGACGAGCGGAGCCCCGTCCGCGGCGAAGCGCGCAAATGCGATCACGTTCTCGTCACGAGCATCCCCTGTCAGCCAGGCAAACCCCTCAGGGGCGAAGTCGACCTCCCAGAGCGCCGGCTGCGCGCGGTAGATCGTATTCAGATCGCGAACAACGGCCTGAACGCCCGCATGGTCCGGGTCGTCGAGCAGGCCCCAGTGCAGCGAGCGGCCCTCGTACCACTCCTCCCGCTCGCCGAGCTCCCCGCCCATGAAGAGCGACTGCTTGCCGGGATGCGACCACATCAGCCCGTACAGCGCACGCAGGGTCGCGAGCTGCTGCCAGCGATCGCCCGGCAGCTTCGAGAGCAGCGAGCGCTTGCCGTGAACGACCTCGTCGTGTGAGAGCGGGAGGACGAAGTTCTCGTCCCAGGCGTAGACGAGTGAGAACGTCAGCTCGTCGTGATGGAAGCGTCGATGGATCGAGTCATGCTGGACATAGGACAGCGTGTCGTTCATCCAGCCCATATTCCACTTGAACGTGAACCCGAGCCCGCCCATCGACGTCGGCCGCGAGACGCCGGGCCAGTCGGTCGACTCCTCTGCGATCACGGCCACGCCCGGCTCGCGCGCGTGCAACACCTCGTTGAGCTCGCGCAGGAAGGCCACGGCCTCGAGGTTCTCTCTCCCGCCCTGCTCGTTCGGAACCCAGTCACCGGGCTCGCGGGAGTAGTCGAGATAGAGCATCGACGCGACGGCGTCGACACGGAGCCCGTCAGCGTGGAACTCCTTCACCCAGTAGAGCGCGTTCGCAAGCAGGAAGTTCCGAACCTCGTTGCGCCCCAGGTTGAAGATGAGCGTACCCCAGTCGGGATGCGACCCTCGCTTCGGATCGTCGTGCTCATACAGCGCCGTGCCGTCGAAACGGGCGAGCGCCCACTCGTCCCGCGGGAAATGCGCAGGCACCCAGTCGAGCAGCACACCGATTCCCGCCGCATGGAACGCATCGACGAGGGCGCGGAAATCGTCCGGGGATCCGAGGGTCGACTGCGGCGCGAAGTATCCGCTCACCTGGTAGCCCCAGGACGGCGCGTACGGGTGCTGCATCACCGGCATCAGCTCGACATGCGTGAACCCGAGGCCGGCGACGTAGGGGACGAGCTCGGTCGCGAGTTCCCGCCACGAGAGCCCTTGCTGCCACGACCCGGCGTGAACCTCGTACACCGAGAACGGGTGGTTGAGCGGATCGGTGGTGCGACGCCGGGCGAGCCAGTCGTCGTCCGACCACGCGTAGCGGCTTCGGTAGATGATCGACGCGTTCTCGGGTGGAACTTCCGCGAAGGCGGCGAACGGATCTGCCTTCAGTCGGGTGACACCGTCTGCTCCTACGACGGAGAGCTTGTACCGCTGACCCTCTGTGGCGTTGGCGGCGATACCCTCCCAGATCCCCGAGGAGCCGAGAGGACGAAGCGCGTCGGCACCTTGGCTCCAGTAGTTCCAGTCGCCGACGACGGAGACGTTGCCAGCGTTCGGCGCCCAGACGGCGAACCGCACTCCTCCCTCGTCGGCACAGTGGGCGCCGAGTCGCTCGTACAACCGCTCGTGCCGACCTTCGCCGGCGAGGTAGAGGTCGAGGTCTCCGAGACCGCTCATGGCTTCCGCCGCTTCCTGGAGTAAGCCTCCGGCGAGCCGACCGAGATCACATGCGAGCCACCGGGCTCGAGGCCGACAAAGTTCCGGCCCGTGCGCCACTGATACACCTCGTCTCGCAGCATGTCCGTCGCGGGAAAGATTGAGGGCAGGGCGAGCGCGTCCGGCACGATGCAGAGACCCTCGCGGCGTTCCTCGACATCGAGGTTGACGACCGTGATGAGCGTGTCGTCGCCCCATTGCTTCGCATACGCGATCAGGTCGTCGCTCTGCGTCTCGAGCCAGACGAGGTTCTCGAAACGCTGCAGGGCCGGGTGCGCTCGGCGGATCTCGTTCAGGCGCCCGATCAGCGGCAGCAGCGGCCCGGCGAGCGTCCGCTTCTTCACTTCGTATTTCTCGGAGTCGAGATACTCCTCGCTCCCCGCCCGGACCGGAACGTTCTCGCACGCCTCGTAGCCCGAGTAGATGCCGTAGCTCGGGGAAAGGGTTGCGGCCAGGACGAGCCTCGCCTCGAACGCGGGGCGTCCACCGTCCTGGAGGTACTCGTGAAGGATGTCGGGCGTGTTCGGCCACATGTTCGGCCGATAGAAGGCCGACCACGACCGCGCCTGATCGACGAACTCGACGAGCTCGGCCTTCGTGTTCTTCCACGCGAAGTAGGTGTACGACTGGCCGAAGCCGGCCTTCGCGAGGGTCGTCATCGGCGCCGGGCGCGTGAACGCCTCGGCGAGGAAGACTGCGTCCGGATACGAGGCCCGCACCTCGGCGATCAGCCACTCCCAGAACGGGATCGGCTTCGTGTGGGGGTTGTCGACCCGGAAGACCCTGATCCCACGAGCACACCACCCGAGCACGACCTCGAGCAGCGCGCCCCAGAGACCCTCCCTATCGGACGTGTCCCAGTTGACGTTGTAGATGTCCTGGTAGCGCTTGGGCTGGTTCTCGGCGTACTTGAGAGTGCCGTCCGGGCGACGCTCGAACCATTCGGGGTGCTCGACGAGCCATGGGTGGTCGGGCGAGCACTGGATCGCGAAGTCGAGCGCGATTTCGATCTCTGCCTCCCTCGCGGCAGCGACCATGCCATCGAACTCTGCGTCGGTTCCGAGATCGGGGTGGAGAGCATCGTGGCCGCCCGTGGAGGCTCCGATCGCCCACGGGCTCCCCACGTCGCCCTTCCGCGCCTGCTCGGCGTTGTTCCGCCCTTTCCGATGCGCGACGCCGATCGGGTGAACGGGGGGCAGGTAGACGATGTCGAAGCCGAGCGCGGCCAACTCGGGGAGCATGCGAGCCACGCCGCCGAACCCTCCGAACGACCGGGGAAAGAGCTCGTACCAGGCGCCAAAGCGCGCTCGCTCGCGATCGACGTCCACTCCGAACACAGCGCTCTTGGCAACACCGTGTCGTGCGTGGTCGGCGAGCTCCTGCTCTGCGGCGCGCCACTCCGCAACCGTTCCCGTACCGAAGAGCGCGAGACCCTCGGACATCTCGCTCGCGAGGTCCGTTTGGCCCGCCGCCACCCTGCGGTCGAGCTCGCCGAGCCAGGTCGCGTATGGGTCGCGCCACGCGAGAATCCTGAACTCCCACCCCCCGAGCGTGTCGGGGGTGAACGTCGCGACGAAGCGATCGTTCCCCTCTGCCTCGAGCGGAACCTCGCTCCAGCGCCGCGTACCGGCGCGCCGGAAGCGAAGGACGCCACCGATCCTGCCGTGGCCGTCCCGGAAGATCGTCGCCGACACGGTGACGAGGTCACCAACGCAGGCCTTGACCGGATATCGACCGTCATCGACACGCGGCTGGATGTCCTGGATCTGGATTCGTGGCGCTGCCATCCCAGACAAGGTAAACAGTCTGGCGATGTGGCTCACCCGGTCCCTCGGCATCAACCTCCATCCGACCTCACTCCCGGGCGGCCGGCTAGGCCCGGAAGCGTTCGCATTTGTCGACTGGCTGGCGGCCGCGGGAGCAGTGTTCTGGCAGGTTCTCCCGCTCGGCCCTCCTGACAGCTACGGATCTCCGTATTCCTCCGCTTCGGCGTTTGCGGCCTGGCGTGGTCTCCTCGCCGACCCCGAAGCGGCCGTCGGGCGGAGTGAGCTCCGTCGCTTCGAGCGGGCAAATGAATTCTGGATCCGCGATTGGATGGACTTCGCAGGGCCCGAGGCCCTCGCCGATCAGGTGCGCTTCCAGCGGGAGTGGTCGTCACTACGAACGTACGCCTCCGGTCGTGGGATCCGACTCGTCGGCGACGTTCCGATCTATGTTGCCGGCGGGAGTTGCGACCATTTGGCGCACCCATCCATCTTTCTCCCGGGCACGTTCGTCGCCGGTGCTCCGCCCGACCCGCTCAACGATCGTGGGCAGAAATGGGACAACCCTCTCTTCGACTGGGAGGCCCTCGAGCGGGACGGCTACCGCTGGTGGATCGAGCGGATGCGACGTACGCTCGACCTCGTCGACGTGTTCCGGATCGATCACTTCCGCGGCTTTGCCGCCTACTGGGCGGTGCCCGTCTCCGCGGAGACCGCCCGCGACGGCCACTGGGAGCCCGGCCCCGGCGCGGCCGTCTTTCGTGCGGCGGAGGGCGCCCTCGGTCGGCTACCGGTGATCGCCGAGGACCTGGGCCTGATCACACCCGACGTCGGCGAGCTGCGCGACAGCCTCGGCTTCCCCGGGATGGCCGTGATCCTGTGGGCGTTCGACGACGATCCAGAGAGCCCCCATCGGCTCGAGAACCATCGCACCAATCAGGCCGTCTACACCTCGACGCACGACACAAACACCCTTGCGGGCCACTTTCCGCACGAGCCGGTGTGGCCGCTCCTCGAGCTCGCACTGTCGTCCCGCGCCAATCTCGCGATGATCCCGGTGCAGGACGTGCTCGAGCTCGGCAGCGACGCGCGAATGAACCGACCGGGCGAGCTCGGGGGCAACTGGTGCTGGCGTCTCGAGGCAGGGCGGCTCGGCCCGGCGGAGGCAGCGCGGCTGCGGCGCTCCTCGGAGGCATCCGATCGTGCGTGACAGCTTCCGGCATCTCGCTCACGCGAGCCTCACGTTCAATGCTCCGCTATCAGAGGAGCGCGCCGGAGCCCTTGTGGCGTCGCTGCCGATCTCGCCCGGCCATCACGTCCTCGACCTCGGCTGCGGGTGGGGCGAGCTGCTGCTTCGGACCCTCGCAGCGCACCCCGCGACAACCGGAACCGGAGTCGACAGCGAGCGCGGCGCGCTCGACAGAGGGGTGAGAGCGGCCGCCGAACGCTCGCTGCACGGCCGAATCGAGTTCGTCGAGGCGGACGCTGCGACATTCGTCGACCGGGCGGACATCGTGACGTGCGTCGCGGCGTCACACGCCTTCGGCGGCGCCGGGGTCGCGCTGCGGTCCTTGCGCGAATGCGTCATCCCCGGCGGCAGAGTCCTGTTCGCGGACGGGTTCTGGGAGCAGACGCCGGAGCAGCTCGAGGTGATCGGAGAGCTTCCGAACCGCGACGCCCTTCGGGCCGCCGCAGAGGACGCCGGCTTCAGGATCGAGCAAGACGACCTCTCCACGCTGGCCGAATGGGATGCCTTCGAGACCGCTTGGCGCTCGGGGCTCGAGGCGTCGGACGACCGGGAAGCGCGCCGATTCGCAGCGACGCGACGGAAGCAGTACGAGACGGTGTACCGCGGCGTACTCGGGTTCGCGTGGTTCGTGCTCGTGCCACCCGGGGGATAGCAGCTACGAAAGATCCCGCCCTACGGCTCCATCACTTCGACGGGCAGCTTCGCCGCGACGACCTTGCGGCCGTCACGCTCGTAGGCGACATCCACGGAATCGTTCTGCTTGTAGGAGCCGGCAATCCCGAGCGTGATCGAGGCCCAGCGGATCAGCCCGAGCTTCCCCTCTTCCTTCATCGGCCGTTCGAAGACGAGCGCGCCGTCACGGACGATGTAGTCCGTTCCCTCGCGCTGGGGAACACCGTTGACGAACACCTCGAAGGGTCGAGTCACGTCCGAGGGGAGCTGGATGCGGGTTCGCTGTCGAGTCTTGTCGCTCATAGCCGTTTAGGGGCCTGACGCGGGAGATCCGCACGCACGGTTGGGGGCCTTCACGCTACGCATCGTATCCGTCTCGATCAACTGCAAGGTACCCCCAGCCTTACCGTCGATCGAGCCGAATACGCTGCTTGGTGCAGGCCCTCCCCGACACGCGCGCCTCTCCCACGCCAAGCCCCTAGAATGACATCTCCGTGCACTTCGACCGCGAGACCACAGGGAGCCTTCGATGAGCAGCACCACCCAGCCGGCAGCCGATTGGCACCGCGGCCGCGTCGCGAGCTGGCTCGTATCCATCGATCACAAGCGGATCGGCGCGCTCTACCTTGGCTGTGCGGGCGTGTTCTTCGTCATCGCGGGCGTTCTGACACTCCTCATCCGGTTGCAGATGACCCGGCCTGATGCGTCGATTCTCGGGAGCGGCACGTATCGCGGCGTGCTCACGATGCACGGAACGCTGCTCGTCTTCTTCGTCCTTCTCCCCGTGGTGACAGGGCTCGCGACCTACATCGTCCCGCTGATGATCGGCGCGCGGACGATCGCTCTCCCCGGCTCCGCTGCGGTTGCGCTCTGGCTGTTCGTGTTCGGCGGTGCCGCCGTCACGCTCTCGGCGTTTGCCGGTGGCGGCGCTTCGCAGGCCGGTTGGACAGGCCTCCCGCCGCTCGCGCTCTCCCAGCAGGGCAACGGCGTCGATCTCTGGCTGATGGGATTGCTGCTCCTCGCGATCTCGCTCCTCCTCTCCGCCGCGAACCTGATCGCGACGATCCGCGGGCTTCGCATGGACGGCATGGAGTGGTCGAACACGCCGATGTTCGCCTGGGCCGTGTACGTCTGGTCGTGGCTGTCGATCGTGCTCGTGCCGATCGCTGCACTCGGACTGCTGGTCATCCTGCTCGAGCGCTCGTTCTCTGGCTCCTTTGACTTCTTCCTCGACGGAGACACCGTCGAGCCGAAGCTGATCTGGCTCTTCGGCCAGTCGTTCGCGTACGCGGCGCTCGTGCCGATCTTCGGGATCCTCGCCGAGCTCGTTGCAGTATTCGCCGGGAGAGCGGTCGCGAACGCACGCCTTCTCGGGCAGGCGCTCGTCGGCATCGGCGGGCTGACGATCGCCCTCGTGCTCTACCACACGTACTCGACGGGCGTCGGCTCCAAGCCGAGCGTCGTGCTTCTGCTGCTCGCGGTCGTCGCGACGATTCCGTCCGTTGTCGCGCTCTGGCTGCTCAAGAGCACGCTCTGGACCGCACGCGCGTCGCTGCGCTTCACGGCCCCGCTGCTCTTCGCGGGCGGCGCAATCGTCCTCTTCGGGATCGGACTGCTCTCGGCCCTCGTCCTCGCAATCTTCGGGAACGATCGCGGTCTCCGCGGCACGGCGTTCGGTGTCGCACACGCCCACTATCTCCTCTGGGGCACAGCACTCCTCGCGATGCTCGGTGGCGTCGTCTACTGGTGGCCGAAGGTCTTCGGTCGGCTCCTCGGCCAGACGCTCACCCGCTGGGCGGCGATCCTGCTCTTCATCGGATTCAACTGCACGTTCTTCGTCCAGTTCCTGCTCGGTGACCAGGGGCAGGCACGCGGAGCCACGAGCTTTAGCGCCGACGGCAGCACGTCTGCCTACAACACGATCTCGACGATCGGAGCGTTCGTCACGGCACTCGGTGCGATCTTCTTCCTCCTCGCGGTGCTCCGCTCGAGGAGCGCTCGCCGTGCCGGGAACGATCCGTGGCTCGCGGACACGATCGAGTGGTACACGACATCGCCGCCGCCGCCGCACAACTTCGACTCGCTCCCGAAGGTCACGAGCGCTCGACCGCTCGCCGACCTTCGCGAGGCGATCCGGACCCGCAATGCGATCTGAGAACGCACCAGGCCCCTTCCTTCGCGGCGCGATCATCGCGGCTGCTGTGACCACAGCCCTCATCGTGGTCAGCGCCACGATCGACTCCGGCCGGGGCCACTGGGCAGCGGCGCTCGTTGCCGTACCGCTCCTCGTCGCCGCTGTCGTCATCGCCCGGCTCGCCTACCCGCGACTGCTCCCGGCGACAGCCGCCGCACTCGCATTTCTCCTGATCGCGATCGGAACCGGTGGCCTCGTCGCCTGGAGTGATAGTGCCGACTGGGCGACCGTCGTCCACGTCGCAGCCGCCGGGGCATCGCTCTCGGCGTCGCTCGTCGCTCTCGTTGTCTCGTTCCGTGGAGATTCTCTGCCCCTCGGCCCCTGGCGCGACTACATCACGCTGACCAAGCCGCGGATCATGTCGCTACTCCTGCTCACCGGAGCTGCTGGGATGTTCGTCGGCGCCGGAGGGTGGCCGAACGGCTGGGCGTTCCTCGCCATGATGGCCGGGCTGGCGCTCGCCTGCGGCGGCTCGAGCGCGCTCAACCACGTGATGGACGCGGACATCGACAAACTGATGGGCGAGCGCACGGCTGCTCGACCTGTCGCCTCGGGCCGTGTCGCAGCACCCCGCGCCCTCGAGTTCGGCGTTGTCCTGATGGCGCTGTCGTTCGCTCTGCTCGCGACGACCGTCAATATCCTCACCGCGGTTCTCGCGCTCATCGGCGGACTGTTCTACGTCGTCGTCTACACCGGGTATCTGAAGCGGTCGACGGATCAGAACATCGTCATCGGGGGAGCTGCCGGTGCGGTGCCGCCGGTCGTCGGTTTCGCCGCCGCGACGGGAGATCTCACGCTGCCGGCGCTCTGGATGTTCCTGATCGTCTTCCTCTGGACGCCGCCGCATTTCTGGGCGCTCGCTCTGATGATCAAGGAGCACTACGCGGCAGCAAATGTGCCGATGCTGCCGGGAACGAAGGGCGACCGGGAGACGACGCGACAGATCCTGCTCTACTCGGTAGTCCTCGTCGCCTTCACCGTCGCCGTGGGCTACTGGTTCGGCCCTGTCTACACCGTTGTCGCACTGCTCCTCGGTACCTATTTCGTCGTGCTCGCGTGGCAGCTCCGCCGCGACACCTCACGACGTCGGGCTGTGGTGCTCTTTCACTACTCGCTCGCGTACCTTGCGCTGCTCTTCGTTGCAGCGGCGGTAGACCCGCTCCTCGTCTGACGGCGGGGTATCCCCCGTTGGAGGGAGGGCGCGCGGGCTGTCAATGCCGACATACGCCCTATGCGAACTGTCAGCTTCCTCCTCCTCGCCGCCGCCGCAGCTACGTTGCTGTCCGCCTCGGCGCTTGCACAATCCGAACGGTCACTCTCCACGCCCGGAAACCTGAAGCCGTTTCTCCTCAAGGCCAGCGAGGCTTCCATTCACGAGTTCTCGCGCACCCCGTCTTTTTCCTGGAAGCCCGTTCGCGGTGCAGTTCGCTACGAGTTCCAGGTCGCGAAGAACATCTCGTTCAACGAGAGCAGTGTCTTCTACGCGACCGGGTCGGTTCGTAGCCCGGCGGTCGCGATCCCGCTCGCGCTCCCGTGGATGAGCGGTAAGCCGTTTGCGGCGTATGCTCGCGTCCGCGCCGTCAACGGAGACGGCAAGGTTTCGCCATGGAGCGCCCCGTACGGATTCAACTTGCGCTGGAAGGACATACCTCAGCAACTGCCGGAGTATCCCGGCCTGTCTCGCTGGACTCCCGTCGAGGGTGCGACCGGCTACGAGGTGTGGTTCACCAACATCGGCGGCTACGAGAAGCACGTCACGATGCGAACCAACTCTGTCGATCATCGCGAGGCCTACACCTTTCACGACTCGCCGACCTGGACCTCGTCGGTGAAGTGGCGGGTACGTGCGATCCGGAACGGTGAGGAGATCGTGCATCTGAACGGGCTGCCGGCCGTGTACTACGGCCCCTGGAGCCCGGAGTACACGTCGAACAACCCACCGCAGTCGGGTCCGCTGCAGGTCGTCGCCGCAGTCACGAACGGTGCCACGAGCAAGCCCGGCGAGGCACACGCCCATGAGCTCACTCCGGGCCTCGCGTTCCGCGGTCGGGAAGCGCTGAACAACTTCGGCGGCACGTTCGGTCTGTACCGGGTGTATATCTCGACCGACAGCGACTGCGTCAACGTCATCTTCAAGGGCTCGATCGTCGGTTCCCCCGCCTTCTCGCCGCGTACGAGTGGCCCGCTCAAGCTTCCCATCGAAACGACGAAGGAGCTACCGAAGGCGCTGGCCGAAGTGTTGCCCGATGGAGATGAGGCGAACACGTTCATGGCCGGCGTCGTGCCCGTGATCGCAACCGAACAGGCTCCTGCGGACAAGGAGACGGCCGCGCCGAAGTCGTCTGGATCGACGACCGGGGTCACCCCTGCCTCACCCGCGGTCGCGACGCCAAAGGCGGTCGATCTCCCGGAGAGTGGATGGCCGAACGGTCGGTTCTACTGGACGGTTGTCCCGGTCCGCATGGTGATCGTCGACGATGGCAAGAAGATCGAATACCACGAGACGAGGCCGGCGCAGGACAACTGCCAGTCGGGCAACGTGATCGAGTTCGGCAAGGACTCCTCACCCGTCGTCGCGGGCGAGGGCACCGCATACGCCTCGGGACTGTCACCCTCGGGCCGCCTCGTCGCTGCGACCGGCACGAAGAACACGTTCTACGGTCGACCCCTCGTCGCGTGGCGTCCGGTTCAGGGTGCGTCCGGCTACGAGGTTCAGTGGTCGCACAACCGTGATCGCTGGCGCACCCGCGGCTCGCTCGAGACGGAGGCAACAGCGGTGACGCTGCCGCTCGATCCCGGAGCCTGGTGGTACCGCGTGCGGGCGCGCAACCCGTACCTCCCGGGTCACGTCAAGCGCATGGCCTGGTCGACACCGCTCTCGATCACCGTCGCCAAGCCGAAGTTCAGGCTCGCCTCCTCGAAGTAGGCCGTCGGATGTAGGGTCGGGGGGGGGATTTGGCCCCCCCCGGGGGGAGGCCCACCACAAGCCCACCCGGGCCCCCCCCAAAACCCCCCCCCGGTGC
>JAJAZN010000068.1 GCA_026785685.1 Thermoleophilia bacterium | reverse complement strand
CGCGGCAGTCGTCGTCGACACGCGCGGCCGATACGAGTCAGAGGGAGACTTCACGGCCTGGATAAACGACGGACCTGACGCATACGACACGGTCACCTGGGCGGCCGGAGCGCAGTGGTCGAACGGTCGCGTCGGCACATGGGGCCGCAGCTACGGCGGCCTCGTCCAGTGGGAGCTCGCACGGCTGCAGCACCCGAACGTCCAGTGCCTCGCGCCGCAGGTGATCCATGACGACTACTTCTGGGACGGCTACTGGACCGGCGGCGCCTTCCAGCTGGCGCTCACCCTCGGGGCGGCCGCGCTCTGGTCGAGCGCCATTGCGCTGATCACCGGGCCGAGCGCGCGCGACATCGTGCTCAACGACCGGATCTTCGGCCACCTCCCTTTGATCGAGCTCGACGAGGTGACAATCGGGCGCAAGGTCGACTACTGGCGGCTGTGGTGGGAGCACCAGGTAAACGACGAGTACTGGCAGCAGTTCCGGACGAGGCCGGATCTCGTCGACGTGCCGATCTTCCAGCAGGGCGGCTGGTTCGACCCGTACTCCGGCTCCCATTTGCGCTCGTTCGGCGCGATCGGGAACCGCGTGCCGAACCGCGTGATGATCGGACCGTGGTCACACGAGGAGGACGTGGAGAACTTCTCGGGAGACATCGACCTCTCGCCGGCGCTGACCGTGATTCGGGATCATGAGCTCGTCTTCTACGACCGGTTTCTCAAGGACGAGGCAAACGGCTGGGACGAGCGGCCTCCCGCTGACCTGTACGTCCTCGGTGTCAACGAGTGGCGCGGCGAGAGCGAGTGGCCGCTCGCGCGGTCCGAGCCCGCCGCCTTTCACCTTCGCCAGGGCGGAAGCCTCTCGCTCGGCGCGCCCAGCCCGGGCGAGACGGCCGATCGCTACGACTACGACCCGGCCGATCCGGTGCCGACGATCGGTGGCGTCAACTCGGTACTGACGATGACGCAGGGGGCCGAGACGCCGATCCGTCCCGGGCCGATCGACCAGCGCGTGCTCGAGCAGCGCCGCGACGTGCTCGTCTACACGAGCGAGCCGCTCGACCGCGATCTCGAGGTGATCGGCCCCGTTGAGATGCTGCTGTACGCCGCCTCGTCCGCGCTCGACACGGACTTCACCGTGCGTCTGTGCGACGTCTATCCCGACGGCCGCTCGATCTTCCTCACGGAGGGGATCATCCGGGCCCGCTACCGCGACAGCCTCGAGGGCGAATCCGTCGAGTTGCTCGAGCCGGGCGAGGTCGCCGAGTACCGGATCAGGTGCTACCCGATCGCGAACGTGTTCAGCCGGGGTCACCGCATCCGGGTGGACATCACCAGCTCGAGCTTCCCGCGCTTCTCGCGCAACCTCAACACCGGCGAGGACGTCGGCACGGGAACTCGCATGCACATCGCTCACCAGACCGTGCTTCACACGAACGCCTACCCCTCGCGCATCGTGTTGCCCGTCGTTCCGTCGTGAGCCTCGGCCGCTTCCCGACCTACGAGGCGGAGGAACGCCGCCGAACGTCACGTCCGCCCGGAGTCGAGCCCGTGCCACTGAGCGGGACTCCCGCGCCCGCCCTGCCGCCGCACGTCGTCGCTGCGGTTGCCGAAATCCTGGAGCGGCCGATGCAGACGCCGCACGTGCGCGGCGTCGCGCCACTCCGGGTAGCGCTTGCCGCAGAGCTCGCACGGACGACCGGGAAGCGCGCCGACCCCGACACCGGGATCCTCGTCACGAACGGCGCCATGCAGGCGCTCGGTGTGTGCTTTCGGTCATTGCTCGCGGCGGGCGACGAGGTCATTGTCCCGACGCCATGCTTCTTCTTCGCCGGGCCAATCAGAGCGGCGGGCGGTGTCCCCGTCTACGTCCCGGGATCGGCCGCCGATCGATGGCGGTGGGATTTCGTGTCGATCGAGCGCGCGATCGGCGAGCGCACGCGCGTGCTCCTGCTCTGCAATCCCGGTAACCCGACCGGCGTCGTCCCGACGCGCGAGGACGTGGCCGATGCCGTGGCGCTCGCCGATCGCCACCGGCTCCTGGTCGTCACGGACGAAGCGTACGAGGCCTCGCTGTGGGAGAACGCCGACCTCACATCCGCCTTCGGTCTCGGCGAGAACGTGGTCGTGATCCGGAGCCTCGGCAAGAGCCTCTCGCTTCCCCAGTTGCGCATTGGGTTCCTGGCCGGCCCGAGCGAGCACGTCGAGGCGTGCACGCGCACGCTGGAGTGGGACTGCCTCCGCGTCGGCGTCGCGGCACAGGCGGCGGCGCTCGCCGCTCTCGATGGGCCGCGGGACTGGCTCGACCAGATCCGTGCGGGGCTCGCAAGCGATCGAGAGGTCGCTCTCGCCGCGATTCGGGCAACGCCCGGGCTCGACGCCGCCGCTCCGCTCGCGGCGCCATTCCTCTTCGTCGGCTCGACGTCGGGTGCGAGCGTGACCGATGGACTCGACGCCGTCGGGCTCCCCGTCGTCGACGGAGCTGCGTTTCAGGCGCCCGGCTACGCGCGCCTCCCGTTCGGTGGAGCAACCGCAGCGCGCGTGGCCTTGAACGAGGCGCTCGAACGCTGGTCGCGTCTTCCCACGAGCGAGCTGCAGGCCGGGTGACGAAGCTCGGAGTTCCGCGACGAACCGCCGCGTTGATCGGGGCCAACAGTCTCTCCGCGGCCGTTCAGGGACAGTTCCAGTTCGTCCTCCCCTGGATCCTGCTCACTCGCGGGCACTCCCCTCAGATGGCAGCGTTCGCGGCCAGCATCGTGTACGTGCCGCTCCTCATCACGGCGGTTCCCGCCGGCGTCGTGTCGGACAATGCCGATCCGCGGAAGCTGATGCGGATCGCCACGGTGCTGACGCTCGGGGCGTGTTTGCTGTACCCGCTCGCTGCATTCGCGGGATACGACGCGTTCGTTCTCGTCCTCGTTGCGGCCGTCGTCGTAGGGAGCGTGCGCAACTTCGGGGAAGGGGCGCTCTTCCGGGGCATCGGCGACACGACGCGTGGGCCGACCCTGCTGCGTGCGCATGCACTCCGTACGACGGTGAACCAGGCAGCGGTCTTCGGGAGCCCGTTCCTCGGGCTCCTCCTCTTTCGCGCAGGTGGCGTCGATGCAGTGATGATCGGGATCTGCGTTCTCCTGATCGCCGCGGTTGCCATCCTCGGCCTCGTGCCCGAGCTCGAGCGAGGATCGGAATCGGCGGCTGCGATGCGCAAGAACGTCGTCGAGGGAATCGCGTCCCTCCGCGCCAACAGCCGCCTGCGGACGATGGGTTGGGTCAACCTCACCTGGAACCTCTTCGCGGGCGCTGCGATGGGGATCATGCCCTCCGTCCTGCGAGAGCACCTGGGGATGGACGAGGTTCACGCGAGCGTGACGTTCATCACGGGCGCCGCGGTCGTGGTCGTGCTGACGCTTCCGATCGTCCGTGCCGCGCAGAACCGGGTCGGAGCGATCTCGACGTTCATCGTCGCGATCACGGTGCAGGGCGTCGCCGTCATCCTCTTCGCGGACGCGCGCGCGGCGATCCTCGGGCCGCTCATCTACTGCCTCTTCCTGCTCTCGAACAGCGCTGCGGCGGCGTCGCTGAACGGCGCGAGAGCAGCGGAGGTCGAGCACGACCATCAGGGCCTGCTCAACATGGCGCTCCTCACTGTCGGGATGATCGGCTTCATCGCGGGCGTCCTGATCGCAGGAGCGCTGATCGGACAACTCGGCTTCGTCGCGGTGCTCGTGATCATCGGCGCGGGCATGGCCATGACGGCCGTGTGCTTCCGACGACCGCTCGTGGCAGCGTAGGCCCATGCTCGACGTCCTCGTCATCGGCGCGACCGTCTTTCCGGGCGACGGGCCGCCGTTCGCCGGCGACGTCGGCGTGGCCAAAGGGGCAATCGACTTTGTGACGATTTGTCACAAAGATTGTGGAATTCCAGCGGCGCGATCGGTCGTCGACGGGCGTGGGCTTTGGCTCTGCCCCGGCTTCATCGACATGCACACGCACTCGGGACTGATCTCGTTCGACGACCCGTTCCTGACACCGAAGCTCGCCCAGGGGTTCACGACCGAGGTGATCAACCCCGACGGGCTCGCCCCCGCGCCGGTCGCTCATAAGCGCTGGCGCGAGCGCCAGGCGTACCTGCAGCCCCTCGAGGGTGGCGGCCCCGAGACATGGCCGTGGACGACGGTGACCGAGTACCTGGATGCACTCGACGATTCGCGGCCCGCGCTCTCGCTCGTGCCGTCGATCGGGCATGGCGCGGTGCGCGACCTCATGGTCGGCGTGGCGCGCGTCGCCCCCACGTCGGATCAGCTGCGCGCAATGCGTCGAGAGGTCCGAGCCGGGCTCGAGGCGGGCTGCCGGATGCTTTCGTTCGGGCTCGTCTATCTCCCCGGCGCCTATGCCGACACCGAGGAGCTCGTCGCGATGGCCGAGGAGGCGGCCCGGTTCGGAGCACCACTCGTCCCTCACGTGCGGAACGAGGGCCATGGTTTGCTCGGGGCGATCTCCGAGCTGATCGACGTCGCCCGGCGAACGGGTGCCCCCCTCCACCTCTCGCACCTGAAGTCGCTTGCCGACGAGAGCCTGATCGAGCCGCTGCTCGAGCTGCTCGAGGAGACGGCAGCCGAGATCGATCTCACCTTCGACCAGTACCCCTACGGCGCCGGCAGCACGCTCCTCGCGAGCGTGCTCCCCGGCTGGGCACAGGAGGGTGGCGCCTCGGGCACGCTTCGGGCGCTCGCAAGCAGAACGGAGAGGCGCCGCATCGCACACGACGTCGCGCACGGATTGCCCGGCTGGGAGAACATCCTCGGCACACTCGGTCCCGCGAACATCGAGATCGCCAACGCGGCTTCGCCCAACGGCGAAACAGCCGGCCAGTCGCTCGTCGAGATCGCGAGCGACCGCGCCTGCGATCCGGTGACTGCCGCACTCGATCTGATGAGCGAGTCCGCGCTCGACGTGACGATGGTGCTCCACTACGCGTCCGACGGAGCGGTGCGGACGATCGCGAAGCACCCCTTGATGCTCGTCGGCTCGGACGGGATCTTCGGCACGCGCCCCCACCCGCGTGTCTATGGCACCGCGCCGCGATTCCTGGGACGGTTTGCGATCCGTGACGGCCTTCTTCCGGTGGAGGAAGCAGTTACGCGACTCACGTCTCGCGCGGCCGATCGCCTCGGCCTCGCCGATCGAGGGCGCATCGCGCCGGGCAAGCGTGCCGACCTCGTGCTCCTCGACCCGGCGCTCTACGTCGACACCGCGACCTACGCCGATCCGTGCCGGTCGCCCGAGGGGGTCGCTGGAGTCTGGGTCGCCGGAGTCCAGGTGTGGCAGGACGGCGCTCCGACCGGCGAGCGACCGGGAGGCGTCGTCAGGTAGCGCTGCTGCGGTCTGCTTCGCGCTCCCGCAACTCTCCCCGTCGAATCTTGCCCGTCACTGTCAGCGGCAGCTCCGCCACGAACTCGATTGTCCGCGGCACCTCGTACGGCGCGAGGCGCATCCGGACAAGCTGTTGCAGCTCCTTGGCGAGCTCGGGCGAGCCGCTCGTCCCGGAGGTCGTGACGACGAACGCCTTTACCACCTCACCGCGGATCGGGTCCGGCACCCCGATGACCGCGGCAATGGACACGGCCGGGTGACGGATCAAGCACTCCTCGATCTCTCCCGGGCCGATCCGGTGGCCAGCGCTCGAAATGAGGTCGTCCGTGCGGCCGACGCTCCGGTAATTCCCCTCCTCGTCCACCTCGGCGAGGTCACCCGTGTGGAGCCAACCGTCGCGCACCTTCGCCGCGGTCGCTTCCTCGTCCCGCCAGTACCCGAGGAAGACGACGGGATCGCCCTCCACCTTCACGGTGATCTCGCCGTCGACGAGGCGCAGCTCGTGGCCGGGGTACGCGCGCCCCATCCAGCCCGGCCGCTTCGGCCAGGCAGCGCAGTTCCCGATCAGCAGATTCGCCTCGGTCTGACCGTAGAACTCGTTCAGCCGCACCCGGAACCGCTCACGGCACCACGCCGCCGTCTCCTCGCCGACCGTCTCGCCGCCACTTGCGATCGTGCGCAGGGCAACCGACACCCCGTCGCTCCGTCGCATCATCCGTAACGCTGTCGCGGGCATGAACACGTTCCTGATGCCCGCGTTGGCGATCACGTCGAACGCCTGCTCGGGGTCGAACCTCGGCGTGCGAAACGCTACGACAGGTATCCCGTGCGCGAGCGCAGGCATGACGACGTCGTAGAGGCCGCCGATCCAGGCCCAGTCGGCCGGTGTCCAGATCCGGTCGCCGGGCTGCGGGAAGAAGTCGTGCGAGAGCTCGAACCCGGGCATGTGGCCGGCGAGCACGCGGTGGCCGTGGAGCGCGCCTTTCGGCGGGCCTGTCGTGCCGGAGGTGTAGACGAGCAGCGCCGGAGTGTCGGGAGTGGTTGCTGCCGCAACGAAGTCGGGCGAGGCCGCCGAGAGGAGCCGTTCGAGGTCGAGGTCGACGTCGATCAGCACACCATCGAAGCCGAGGGCGGCCACGCGCTCGAGCGACCCGCGCTCACCGAGGACAACGCTCGGATCCGAGCCGCGCAGGCGCACCTCGAGCGCGTCAAGCCCAAACGCACCACTCAGGGGTACCGCGATCGCGCCAAGCTTGTAGATCGCGATGTGCGCGATGGCCGTCTCGGGGCGCTGGGAGAGGATGATCGCAACGCGATCGCCGGCCCCCACGCCGTGCGCGGCGAGGGCGTTGGCGAGACGGTTCGAGGCCTCGCTCAGTTCGCCGAAGGAGACCGTCCGGGTGATCTCACGGCCACCGGTGATGAGAATCGCCGGGTCGGAGGGCGGGTGCCGGTCACCGATCTCGACGCCGATGTTGACCCGACTGGGACGAGCCCAGCTGAAGGCGGAGCGGAGCTCCTCGTAGGTTGTGCCGCGTTCGCTCATTCCCAGAGGTGCGCCAGCATCCGCAGATACACCTGGGTCGCGCGGACGAGCTCGGCGACGGGCATGAACTCGACGTCGGCGTGCGCCCCCGTTCCGGCGGGGCCGTGGTAGACGGTCGGGATCGCCGCCTCGCCCTGG
>JAJAZN010000067.1 GCA_026785685.1 Thermoleophilia bacterium | reverse complement strand
TGGGGGCCCGCGGCCGGCCCTCGCGGGCCCCCCCGCAAACCCCCCCCCCCCGCGGGGGGCCCCCACCCCCCCCCCCGCCCGCCCCCGCCGCCCCCCCCCCCCCCCCCCCACCCCGGGGGGCCCCCCCCCCCCCCCCCCCCAAACACTTCTTCCTCCTATCCGGGCGCGACCGAGGACGAAGCCCTGCGACGTGTTTGCAGCCACGCGAAGCGTGGCAGGATTTCCCGGAGCGACCATCATGCGCGGCCCTCGGCCACCATCCGCTCCGCCTCGTCCTCGGGGATCGCGAGCGCCACGTGCAGCGTCTGCGCCGAGACCTGCATCTGCTCTCCCGGGCCGGCGAGGTCGACGTCCCACTCCTCGATCGTGTTCGTCAGTCGCCCGATCCCCGAGATCTCGACCTCGACGACGTCGCCCGGCTTCATGGGCCTCGAGTTCGCGGGCGTGCCGGTGAGGATCACATCGCCCGGCTCGAGCGTGATCAGCCGGCAGAGATCGGCGAGCTGGTAGGCGACCGGGAAGAGAAGGTCGTCGGCCGTCGCCTCCTGCACGACCTTACCGTTGAGGTAGGTGCGGAGCGTGAAGTCGGTCGGATCGAACTCGGCGGCGGGCACGAGCTCCGGGCCGAGCGGGAGGAAGCCGTCGTGGCCCTTCACCCGTAGCATCGCGCCGCGGTCGGCGTGCCGGAAGTCGTGCATGCCGACGTCGTTCGCGCACGTGTAGCCGCCCACGTAGTCGAGCACCTCATCGATCGGCACGCCCTTCATCCGACGTCCGATGATCACCGCGAGCTCGCCCTCATAGTTGAGAAACCGCGAGCCCCGGGCCATCAGCACGGGCTGACGATGGCCGTTCAGCGTCGACGGTGGCTTCATGAAGTACGACGGCTCGGGCGGGGTCTTCGCCTCGTACTCGCGCACGCGGCTGCCGTACGTGAGGTGGACCGCGAGGATCTTCGACGGGGATGCAGGGGCGAGATAGTGCGCCGACGCCTCGGGGATCCGGAGACCGTCGGAGAGGACGATCTCCGGGCCGACATGGCGTCCCCAACGCGCTGCGCCGTCGTGCTCGACGCTGACGCAGCGTCCCTCGGGGCTAGAGATGGGCAGCATATTCCTCGATCTCCCACTGGCTCACGGTCTCGACGTCGAGCTCGCCGACGGCCTCGTTGAACCGCTCGACCTCGAACCGCTTCATCGCGACGAAGGTGGAGACGAGGCGCGTGCCGATCTTCTCCGTGAGCACCGTATCCGCCTCGAGGGCATCGAGGGCAGCGCCGAGATCGGAGGGCAGCGTCGAGCCGGCGTGGGCGTCGTCCATCCGGTAAGCGTCCCCGACGACCGGATTGGGAGGAGTGAGATCCCTTTCGATGCCGTCGAGGCCGGCGAGCAGGAGCGCAGCGATCATCAGGTGTGCGCAGGCTGCGCCGTCGGCGGTGCGCACCTCGATGCGCGCCCTCGAGCCGCGCTCGTTCGGGACACGGCAGAAGGCCGTCCGATTGTCGTGGCCCCAGTTCGCATGCGTCGGCGCGAGGCTATCGGGGAGGATGCGCTTGTAGGAGTTGACCGTCGGCCCGAGGATGGCCTGGAGCCCCTGAGCGTGATCGATCACGCCGGCGATGAAATTCGCGGCGAGGGGGCTGAGCCCGTCCGGCCCACCCTCGTCGGCAAAGGCGTTCTTGCCGTCGGAGTCGTTGAGCGAGAGGTGGACGTGGAAGCCGGAGCCGCCCTGGTCTGCGAACGGGCGACCCATGAAGGTGGCCAGCATCCCCTCGCGCACGGCGATCTCCTTGACAGCGGCCTTGAGCATGAAGGCCCGATCCGCCGCGTCGAGCGCCCCGGAATGCTTGACGTTGATCTCATACTGGGAGTTCATGAACTCGTGGTTCGCGGCGAACGCCTGCAGGCCGAGGTCGTCACACCAGAGCAGCATCCGGAGCACGATCTCGCGCGGATCCGAGATGGCGCCGACCGTGTAGACCCGGGAGAACTCGTCGACGTAGCGGCGGAGCCCATTCGTGGCCTCGGGATCGCGCTCGGCGAGGAAGAATTCGAGCTCCGGTGCGACAATCGGCTCGAGCCCACGGGCCGCGTACGCACCGATCACGCGCTGCAGCAGCGCCCGAGGGCAGGACGGGAAGTGGTCGGCGCCGTCGAGCGTCCACGCCTCGCCGAGACACCAGGCGACCTCCGGCTGCCAGGGCACCGAGCGCAGCGTGTCGAGGTCGGGCCGGATCGCGAGGTCGATGTAGCCCTCCTCGCCGCCGACGACCGGCGTGTGCCGGAGATCGGTTCCCATCACCGCAGCGCAGAACGAGACACCCTCTTCGCACATGCCTGCGAAGTGGCCGATCGGGATGTCCTTGCCGCGCGCAACGCCGTGCAGGTCGGTGAAGAGCAGCCTGACGGCGCGCACGCCGAGACCGCTCATTGTTCTCGCGGCCGATTCGGCTTCCTGGTGCAAGCTCAACTCGATGCCTCCTGGACGGTAGTCAGGAGCGCACCTGCACCGGCAGGCGCTTGATGCCGTTGAAGAAGTTCGAGCGCAGACGCGTCGGCGTCCCGGCGAGCTCGATGCGGTCGAGGTACGGGATCATCTCCTCGAGCCAGATCCTCACCTCGAGCTTCGCGAGGTGTGCCCCCAGGCAGAAGTGAGGCCCGCCGAGGCCGAACGTGAGATGCCGATTCGGCTGCCGACCGAGGTCGAGCCGGAACGGATCCGCGAACTTCTCCTCGTCGTAGTTGCCGGCGGCGTACCACATCGTTACCTTATCGCCGGCCTTGATCCTGCGGCCGTGGACGGTGACGTCGGTTGTGGCAGTTCGCCGGAAATGGTGCACCGGGTGTGCGCGACGGAGGATCTCGTCGGCGGCGGTCGCTGCGAGCGAGGGATCGGCGATCAGCCTCGCAATCTCATCTGGATGCGCGAGCAGGTCGAGCAGGCCAAGGCTGATCGTGTGCCTCGTCGTCTCGTTGCCTGCCGTCGTGAGCAGGATGAAGAACAACCCGAACTCGTGCTCCGAGAGCCTCGAGCCGTCGAGCTCGGCCTCCACGAGCTTCGTCGTGATGTCGTCGCGTGCGTCCGTGCGGCGGGCGGCGCCGAGCCGACAGCCGTAGTCGATCAGCTCCGGTGCGAACGGACTCGAGAACGGCAGCAGCCTGATCGACGGATCGCTCGAGGTCAGCTCGAGCAGGTTCTCCTCGCCGACGACCTCGGGGTCGGTGTTGCCGAGGAGCTTGTCGCCGAGCTCGATCAGCAGCCGCCGATCGTCGACCGGGAGCCCCATGATCTCGGAGAAGACCCACATGGGGATCTCCGAGGCCACATCCTCGACCCAGTCGAAGGAGTCGCGCTCGAACGCCTGCGCCAGAATGCCGCCGGCAAGAGCACGGATCCGCTCCTCATAGGTGTTGACGACGCGCGGCGTAAAGCCCTTGTTGACGAGCGCCCTCAGTCGCGTGTGCGCAGGTGGGTCTGTGTCGAGCATCGACTTCCGCGCCTCGACTTCCTCCGGCGTCAGATCCTCGAGCGAGGTGCCTCCCGCCTCGGAGGAATAGGTCTCCCAGTCCTTCGACATCTGGACGATGTCGTCGTACCGAGTGAACACCCAGAACCCGCGACCGTCGGCCTCCGGCTGCCAATGCAGCGGTGCCTCTCGGCGGAGCAGGGTCAGCCACTCGTAGGGCACGCCTTGCTCCCAGACGCCGAGATCCGTCAAGTCGACGTCGTCGAGAGCGAGACCTTCTACCGAGGGGGCCTCGGTGCTCGCCGAACGGGCGACGTCGATCGGAACGTGATCCTCCCGCTCGTGCACCGCCACGGCTGCTGCGGGCGGCGGGCCGAGCCGCACCTGGAGCTCACCGGCCTCGACGCGCGCCTCGTAGATCGGGAGCGGTTCGAGAGCCGGCGGGCAGAGCACGTCTCCCGTGCGGAGATCGAACTCCGAGGCGTGGCAGGGGCAGACGATGACGCCGCCGTCGAGCTCACCATCTGAGAGTGAGCACTCCTCGTGCGTGCACGTGTCCTGAAAGGCGACCCATCCCTCGGCCGTCTTCCCGAGGCATACGGCGGCACCCTCGACCTCGACCCGGCGGAGGAAGCCCACGGGGGCCTCCTCCGCTGCGCCGACGCTGTTCCAGGTGAGCTCGATCACGATCGCCTCCGTCCTAGAGTGGCGTCGTGTCGCCGGCCGGCTCGTACGCGAGCGTCTCGTCGAGCGGCGCGACGCCGTGATGCTCGGCCGCGTGTGCTGCAGCGCCGTCGATCTTGTCCCGCCGTGCGACGACGAGGATCACGAACCACACGAGCGCGAGCACGAGCAGGCCGATCGTCCAGGTGGCGGCCACCCAGTTGAAGTTCGACTTGTCGTGCGGCTCGGGGTTGAGTGCGCCGTAGAAGCCGAGGATCGGCGTCGCCACCGCTACCGCCACGATCAGGTACTGCCACGGCTTGTTGCCGCTCGAGGGAACGAGCCTGAACGCCGCAACTGCGAGCACGAGATAGACGAGCTCGATCGCGAACGAGCCGATCGTGGCGGAGAGGATGAAGGTCGCGAACTGGTCGTTCGGGAAGAACGGAACGAATGCGCCTTTCTCGTCGAGGAAACCGAACTGCGAGGCATAGTCCGTCGCGAAGACGAGCAGCGTCAGACCGATCCCGCCGACGGCGACCATCAGGTTCCCGACCCACGGCGTGTCACGGCGCGAGGTCTTCGCGAAGAAGGCCGGGAGCAGCCCGTCACGACCGAGCGCGAAGAATCCGCGGCCGATCATGACGCAGATCGCGAGCGCGAGCGCCATGGCGTCGAGGATGACGACGAGCTCGAGCAGCGTCGCGAACCACGATCCGACGTACAGCGTCGCCATCTCACTGACAGGGCCTGGCGAGAAAGCCCAGAGACCCTCGCTCACAGCCTTCTCGCCGTACCCGATCGAGAACGCGTAGGACATCAGCACAAAGAAGAGGGCCGCCACCGCAACGGTGCCGATGAGCGCGCGCGGAATCGAGCGGTGCGGGTCTTCGGACTCTTCGCCGATCGAGGCAGCCGCCTCGAATCCGACGAAGAGCAGGATGCCGAGCAGGATCCCGCCAAGCACGCCTCCGCCGGTGACACCGAGAAGCGACGTCTGACCGGGATCGAACATCGACAGGGTGTTCCCGTCCTTGCCGCCCTTGGCGATGATCACGAGCGCAAGGATGACCATCGGGATGAACGAGACGATGGCGAACGTCAGCATGGCGCGAATCGCGAGGCGAACGCCGAAGTAGTTGAGCACGAGCACGATCCCGAGGGCGATCATCCCCCAGATCCACCAGGCCGGCCCCGAGTCGGAGATGTGTGTCGTCCAGAACCCGTCGATGAGCACACTGAGGCCGAGATAGATGCCGCCGCCGCCGAGGAACAACGCTCCGACGAAGAAGAAGCCGGCGGTGAAGACACCGACCCAGGGATGGGCACCGTGCGTGAGGTACTCGTACACCGCCCCGGCGCCTGCGTACTTCCGCGCGTAGAGCGAGATCGTGTAGGCGATCGCGAGCACGCCGAGCCCTGCGAGCAGGACGGCGAGAGTGGCGTTCCACCCGGCGCCGATGTCGGGCCGCGAGACGCCGCCGAGAATGAGCGCGACCGAGAACATGGGGCCGATCGCGAGCGCCTGCGCGACGGCGTGCATCGTCGTGAGGTTCTTCTTGCCGAGCGTTCCCTGCGCGACGTCCTGTGCGCCGCCGCCCTCCGAGGCCTGGCTCATGCGATCAACCCTCCCGTGTCGGTGGGACGCCTCCGGCCTGCTTGCGTCCCGGTCGCTGCGACGATATAACGT
Organism: Thermoleophilia bacterium; assembly: GCA_026785685.1. Lineage (GTDB taxonomy): Bacteria > Actinomycetota > Thermoleophilia > Gaiellales > Gaiellaceae > Gaiella. The sequence continues at coordinate 160 of JAJAZN010000067.1, read as the reverse complement.
TCGAACATCGAATGTCAACTCTTCGCCAAGCCGACGTCGATCCCCATCCCGCCAAGCCGTTGCGGGTGCGCTCGGTCGTCGGCCTCGCGTACGACGAGATCCGCTCACTGATCGTCGCGGGCACGCTCGAGCCGGGCTCGCGCCTCGCGCAGGGGGAGCT
>JAJAZN010000066.1 GCA_026785685.1 Thermoleophilia bacterium | reverse complement strand
GAGTCGGGCCGGACGGCCCCTGGGGTTTCGCTCGAGGAGATCGAGGAGTGGGGGGCACGAGCGCACTCGGCGATCTTCGTGGTGCGCGGTGGGCTCGAGACCGAGCGCGAGCGAATCGTGCACGAGGCCACCGCGCTCGCCGCATCGGCGCTCGGTGAGCAGGTTGCGGGGGCGAGCGTGGCGCTCGTGCGGCGACGACTGGAGCAGGAGCTCGGTTCGCCGTAACCGGGCTGGCCGGACGACGTGGCGAAGCCGCGAGGGCGCGTCGTGCTTTCCGGCGCGAGGCTGAAGCCTGGCGCCATGCGCCGCGCGGGCCTCGTCGTGGCTATGGGAACTGCGGGTCGTTCGGCCGCAGGTCGAGCTTGCCGCCGTTCCTGCACTCCGCGGGAAGGCGGTAATCGAGCCGTACCACAGTCGCGTCGGAGAGGTCGCGAGCACGCTGTGCCTCCATCAGCGCCCGTGCCGTCTCCGCGCCGAGTCCGAGGCGGCGTCCGAGCTCGACGCCTTCCTGAAGGGCGTAACACTCCGTCTCCGCCTCGTTGCGGATGCCGCGTAGGTGCGTTGCCTCATGGGCCAGCACGGTGACTGCGAATGCCGCGTCGTCCAGCGGCCCGAGGTTGCCCTCAAAGGCAATCCGATACAGCGACCTACAGATCGTGGGCTCGAGATATGAGACGCCGCGCGAGATAAACGCAACTCCAGCGGCGTCCGAGCCGACACCGGTGAACGAGTATGCGTCGTCGCAGTACACGCGCACGTTCCGTCCGGCGATGCGCGCCGCCTCGGCCGTGAACCGCTTCTCTGCTCTCGCCTGCTCCGTTGCGCTCACGGACGACCATCCGGCGTCACGATCGACGCGGTACGCGTAGACGAAGAGCCCGATCGCGACGACGAGCATCAGGATGGCTGGAACCCGTGTCCGCCTCGTCGAGCGCGGAGCAGCGGGAACAAGAATCGGTTCGCCCTCTTCGTCGACGGTCTCGACCCAGCCGAGATCTGCGTCGTCTGCGCCTGGAAGCCGGCGCGACATCGTGGCCGGCTCGGCAGGCTCGACGTCCGCCCGTCGTTCGCGGATCCCCCGGACGACGAACTCGACCTCCATCGCGGCAAGGATCGCGAAAGGTAACCAGAACGGGATCGCCGACTGCAGGCGCTCCGAGAGCAGCCAGAGCACGACGAACACGAGTGCACCGATGCGGGAGGCGGTCTGAACGCGATCCCGCGGGGTGCTCTCCACTCGTTCAGCTTAGAGACGTATGATCCCGCGATGATCGACCCACTGGAGCGGTGGCGCGAGATCGGTCTGGAGGACAAGCCCGATTACGCGGGGCTGCTCACCTACTCGGCGCTGCCGTTCACCCACGACCCGGCCGACCTCGCCGGCGTCGACGTTGCGATCGTGGGTGCGCCGATGGACGATCTCACGTCGGATCGGCCGGGAACCCGCTTCGGGCCTCGCGCGATCCGCGCGGCGAGCTGCCCGCCGGGGCGGCACCTCGAGGCGAAGATCGACGCGATGGAGGAATTGCGCGTGATCGATTTCGGCGATGCTGCAGTGCTCCCTTCGGATCCGGTCAGGAGCCATGCGGCGATCGAGCGCACCGTAGGCCAGGTCGTTCAGGCGGGAGCGATTCCCATCATCCTCGGTGGCGATCACTCCATCACCGAGCCGAACGTGAAGGCCGTCGGCACCAAGCACGGGCCTGTCGCTCTCGTGCACTTCGACACGCACACGGACACCGGAGAGGAGGTGTTCGGCGTCGAGATCTCGCACGGCACACCGATGTACCGACTCGTCCGTGACGGCCACGTCGACGGATCGCACTACGTGCAGATCGGCCTGCGCGGCTACTGGCCCGGCGAAAAGGAGTTTGCCTGGCAGGCCGAGCATGGCATCACGAGCTTCTTCATGCACGACGTGCGCGACCGGGGGATCCGTGCCGTCGTCGAGCAGACGATCGCGATCGTGGGCGCGATGCCGGCGTTCCTCACCGTCGACGTCGACGTTCTCGACCCGGCGTTCGCGCCCGGCACCGGAACGCCCGAGCCTGGCGGAATGACGAGCGCCGATCTCCTGTGGGCGTGTCGGCACCTCGCGAGCGGCCTCAACCTCGTCGGGATGGACGTCGTCGAGATCCTCCCGACGGGCGTCGCGTCCGCCGATATCACGGCGCTCGTCGCCGAGCGCGTCGTCCGTGAGACGCTCACCGGGATTGCGGTCAGGCGCTTACGCGCCCGGCACTGACGCAAGCGGCATATCGCACTGCCAGATCTCCCGGTGTTGCACGATGCCGAGGTTGGAGCAGTGATCGGCGCCGAGGCTCGGGAAGCCATTGAGGATGCCCTCCTTGCACGCATACCAGTAGCCACCCGGCGCGGATGACGGTGCTGCGGTCGCACCGCAGGCCCCGACGACACCGAGCTTCTGGGGCCAGCGCTGATCCTGAGCGACCACCATCAACACGACGACAGCGACGCCGGCCAGAACGATCTTCAAGTTGGTCATCTGTTGCTCGTTTCGACGGAAGGCAGGAGCCGAGCGTGGTGAGCTCCTGGTTCGGTATCGGCAGATCGAGCCAGGGGGTTGAACGTCCCGCGGACACCGAGCGGACCTGCGGCGTGCGCCCCGGGGGATCGACTAGAGTCGCCGACATGACTGCTGTGAGGATGGATGGCAAGGAACTCGCCGCGAAGGTCCGCGAGGGTGTTGCGCGCGAGGTGGCCGAGCTCGGCCACGTTGGTCTTGCGACCGTCCTCGTCGGTGACGACGAGGCATCGCACGTGTATATCGCCGCGAAGCACAAGGCGGCGACGGAGGCCGGTATCGACGCGCGCGACGTACGGCTCCCTGCGGACACCTCCGAAGCCGATGTGCTCGCGCTCGTCAACCAGCTCAACAACGACCCCGAGGTCGACGGGATCCTCGTCCAGCTTCCGCTGCCCTCGCACATGAGCGAGACGAAGGTGACCTACGCCGTCTCGCCCGCCAAGGACGTCGATGGGTTCCACCCGCTGAATGCCGGCAACCTCTACCTCGGAACGCCCATTCACGTACCCGCGACGCCGTCCGGTTGCATGGAGCTTCTGCGCGAGTACGAGATCGACCCGTCCGGTAAGGAGGCCGTTGTGATCGGCCGTAGCGAGATCGTCGGTCGGCCCATGGCCATGCTGCTGATGCACGCGAACGCCACCGTGACGGTGTGTCACTCACGTACAGCCGACCTGGCGGCCCACGTCCGGCGGGCCGACATCGTCGTGGCCGCAGTCGGCCGTCCTTCGATCGTGACGGCCGACATGGTCAAATCAGGAGCCGCCTGCCTGGACGTCGGCCTGACGCGTACGGAGGAGGGAATTCGTGGTGATATCGACGCGTCCGTCGAGAGCGTGGCGGGGTTTCTGACGCCGATGCCCGGCGGTACCGGCCCGATGACGATCGCGATGCTCCTTCAGAGCACACTCAAGGCTGCGCGCTATCGCCGCGGTCTGCTTGCTTTCCCGGGCTCCTGACGGTACCGATCTCGCGGCTTCGTTAAGTCGTACGGCTTCAATCCTTGGGGCTGTACATGTTTCAGGAGGACGTTCGTTGTCAGAGATTGGCACCGTCAAGTGGTTTTCAAACGAGAAGGGCTTCGGGCTCATCGAGCGCGAAGGCGGAGAGGACGTTTTTGTCCACTTCTCGGCAATCACGATGGACGGATACAAGTCCCTCACCGAGGGACAAAAGGTGGAGTTCGAGGTCGTCCAGGGGCCAAAGGGTGCTCAGGCGGCGAACGTCACGGCGGCTGCATAGCTTTCCGGATTCGAGCTTCGTGCGACGGGCCCCGGAAGGGGCCCGTTGTCTTTCTGGCGTGAGGTCGCGGGGTCAGGTCTTCTCCGTGCTACCCACGACGCCCTACGGTGTGTGTCCGTACGCGGCGCGGCGTACTCAATCGGGCAGCATTCGCGCCGGGCGTGCCTCCGGTGTCCGTCCGATGGGGTCTGTAGTCTTGTTGGCTATGAAGGCAACTTTAATCGAGGCGGTTCCTGGGGGTCTTGTGGCTGGTTTGGCGGTGCGGGAGGCGGCGACGGAGCGGCGGGTGAATGAGCTCGCGGGTCTGTTTGCGCATTTGAGTGCTGCGACGGCGCGGTGGCTCGAGGTGGTGTGGGAGATGCGCGAGGAGGGCGACAGCAGCGACCTGCAGAGTTTTCTCGCGTGGCGGTGTGGGATTACGGGTCGGGAGGCACGGGAGTTCCTGCGGGTCGCGGGGGCGCTGCAGGAGCTGCCTTTAACGCGGGCGGCGTTCGCGCGGGGCGAGTTGACGTTCACGAAGGTTCGGGCGTTGACGAGGGTCGCGACCGGGGCGTCGGAGGAGGGGCTGCTCGACCTTGCGGGCGCGTTGACGGCATCCCAGTTGGAGCGCGCGCTTCGCGCCTTTCGTCGCGTCGCGGTGGAGGATGCCCGGGATGCGCATGAGCTCGAGTACGTCGACTACTACGTGGATGAGAATGGCACCCTGTTTTTGCGGGCGCGGCTTGCTGCGGAGGACGGGATGCTGGTGATCAGGGCGCTCGAAGCGGCGCGCGAACGGGTTGTTGAGCGTCGCCGTGAGGAGCGCGCCACAGCAGCGGCCGCGAGCCACCCAGTCGAACCGTCGCAGACGCTGGCGCAGGTGCCGTTGCTGGCGCTGGAACCGCCGGTGGCGCTGGAACCGCCGGTGGTGCAGGCCCAGACGCAGGTGCAGGCCCACGTCGGCGTGCCCACGAGCGCTCCCGTCCAGGCGGGCTGGGAGCCGCTTGGTGTGGGTTCGGCTGGTTCCCCTCGGCCTGTGCGGGTGGAGGCGCTGCTCGATCTCGCCGAGGCGTCGCTCGCCGGCGAGTGCGAGTCTCGTCGCGAACGCGCACGGGTCGTGGTTCATGTCGATGCGGCGGCGCTCCGTGCTGATGGTCGTGGTCGTTCCGAGCTCGAGGATGGGCCGCTGATCTCGCCCGAGACTGCCCGCCGGCTTGGTTGTGACGCTGATGTGGTGGCGCAGGCCGAGCGTGATGGTCTGCCGATGAGTGTGGGGCGCAGTCGCCGCACCGTTCCTCCCGCTTTGCGCAGGCTGCTCGAGGCACGGGACGACCATGGTTGTTGTTTCCCTGGGTGTGAGCGGCGCCAGCATCTGCAGGCCCACCACCGCGAGCACTGGGCCCGTGGTGGTGAGACGAGCCTCGAGAACCTCGTCCTGCTCTGCTATCAGCATCATCGCCTCGTCCACGAGGGCGGGTACACCGTGGAGGGGGATCTGGAGAGCGGCATTTGCTTCCGTAACCGATATGGGATCGTCTGGCCGCTCGCGCCACCCCGGCCACCCCCCGGGCGGACAGACGACCTCCTCGCCCGAAACGACGCGCACGGACTCCGGATTGACCCCGACACAAACCGAAACGGCAGCTTCGGCGACTTCGACCTCCACCGCGTCGTCGCAGCGATCAGAAGCGCAGCCGCCTGACACCGCCGCAGGCGCCGATCACCGAATTCGAGGGGGCCCAGTCAGGGCTTCTGGGTTCCATGTGACGCCTGTGCCGAGCACTCTCCGCGCTCGTACAGCAACAATGGTGGTCTCCACCAACCAAAGAGAAAGCAGCGGGGATGGCGATCGACAGAGAAACGGTGTTGCACGTTGCACGGCTCGCGCGGCTCGACCTCACGGAGATTGAGGCCGATCGCCTGACGCTCGAGCTCGGCGCGATCCTCGAGGCTGTCTCGAAGGTCGCGGAACTCGACCTCGCGGACGTTCCGCCGACGTCGCACCCTCTCGATCTCGTGAACGTCTGGGCCGACGACGATCCGCGGCCTTCACTGTCGCTCGACGAGGCGCTCGCGAACGCACCTGCGCGCGAGGGCGATCTCTTCCGCGTTCCGCCCTCGCACGGTCCCGAGGTGTCGGCGTGATCGACACGCTGCGACTCACCGCGGAGGAGGGCCTCGCGCTGATCGAGGGCGGCCAGCTGTCGTCCGCCGAGCTGCACGCCGCTTACATCGCTGCGGCCGGTGAGCGGGATGAGGAGCTCCACGCCTACCTTCGACTCTGCGAGGCTACCGAGAGCGGAGGGGTGCCGATCGCGCTGAAGGATGTCATCTCGACGAAGGGCGTCGAGACGACGGCCGGCTCGAAGATCCTTGCGGGCTACGTGCCCGTGTTCGATTCCACCGTCGCCGCGCGTTGCAAGGCGGCCGGCATGCCGATCATCGGGAAGACGAACACGGACGAGTTCGCGATGGGCTCGTCGACCGAGAACTCGGCGTACGGCCCCTCGCACAACCCCTGGGATCCGACACGCGTGCCGGGCGGATCCGGTGGCGGTACGGCCGCCGCGGTGTCGGGCGGACTCGCGCCCTGGGGCCTTGGCTCCGACACGGGCGGCTCGATCAAGCAGCCGTCCGCGTTGTGCGGAAACGTCGGCCTCCGTCCGACCTACGGCACCGTCTCGCGGTTCGGAATCGTCGCATTTGCGTCGAGCCTCGACCAGATCGGCCCCGTAGCGAAGACCGTGCGTGACGTCGCGCTGCTCTACGCGATCATCGCCGGCCGCGATGCGAACGATTCGACCACCGTCGAGTTGCCCGGGGCCGTCGAGCTGCCAACGACGGAGAGCCTCTCGGACGTGCGCATCGGGATCCCGAAGCAGGTGTGGGATCTCGCGGGCATCGAGCCCGGCGTCCGCGCCTCGTTCGAGGCTGCGATCGAGACGGCTCGCTCGCTCGGAGCCGAGATCGGCGAGTGCGACCTGCCGCTCTCCTTCGACTACGGGATGGCCTGCTACTACCTGATCGCTCCTGCCGAGGCGTCCTCCAACCTGGCCCGCTACGACGGCGTGCGCTACGGCCCCCGGGTCGACGCACCGACCTACCGCGAGATGGTCGAGCAGACGCGCGACGCAGGCTTCGGCGACGAGCCGAAGCGTCGCATCATGCTCGGCACCTACGCGCTCTCCGCGGGCTACTACGACGCCTACTACGGTCAGGCCCAGCGCGTCCGCACGCTTCTGATTCGCGAGCACCGTGCGGCGCTCGAGCAGTTCGACCTCATCGCGACGCCCACGTCACCAACGGTGGCGTTCCCGATCGGCGACCGCGCGGCAGACCCACTCGCGATGTACGCCTGCGACGTGATGACGATCCCCTCCTGCCTCGCCGGCCTACCAGGCCTGAACATCCCTTCAGGGCTCTCCGAGGGGCTGCCGGTCGGCCTGCAGTTGATCGGCTCGCAGTTCGGGGAGAACGCGCTCTTCCGGGCCGGGCACGCGCTCGAGCGGGCGATCGGCTTCGACACCGTTCCGGAGCGGCTCCGATGAGGACGACCTGGGAAACGGTGGTCGGCCTGGAGATCCACGTGCAGCTCAAGACGCGCACCAAGATGTTCTGCCGCTGCGCGGCAGGCTACGGGGCGGGGGAGAACACCCAGACGTGCCCTGTCTGCCTCGGCTTCCCCGGTGCTTTGCCAGTGATGAACCGGACGGCGATCGAGTGGACAGTGAAGCTCGGACTCGCGCTCGGCTGCGAGATCGCTCCACGCGCCGTTTTCGCCCGCAAGAACTACTTCTACCCCGATCTCCCAAAGGGGTATCAGATTTCGCAGTACGATATGCCTTTTTGCACAAACGGCAGTATGATAGTTCCTCTGCCGGAAGGCGAGCTGACCGTCGGCATCGTGCGCGCCCATCTCGAGGAGGACGCAGCGAAGAGCGTCCACGTCGGCGGGCAGACGGGCCGGATCGGCGGCGCCCGGACGACGCTCGTCGACTACAACCGCGGTGGCACCCCGCTGCTCGAGATCGTCACGGCGCCCGACATCCACTCGTCCGAGGAGGCGAAGCGCTTCCTGCTCCTGCTGCGCCAGACCGTCGTCGAGCTCGGCATCTCGGACGCGGAGATGGAGAAGGGCACCCTGCGGGTCGACGCAAACGTCTCGGTTCGACCGATGGGCTCGGACGAGCTCCGCACGCGTTGCGAGATCAAGAACATGAACTCCTTCAACTACATCGCGCGCGGGATCGAGGCAGAGGTGGCGAGGCAGATCGCGATCTGGGAGGCCGGAGGAGAGGTGAAGCAGGAGACCTTCGACTTCGATGCCGGCTCGGGCACCCTGACGCCCCGTCGCTCGAAGGAGGAGGCAGACGACTACCGCTACTTCCCGGAACCCGACCTCGTCCCCGTCGAGCCCCCCGCCGAGATGATCGAACGCCTCAGGGCCGAGCTGTCCGAGCCGCCCGCAGCACGCGTCGTGCGCCTCGGGAAGGAGCTCGACCTGGAGCGTGCCCTCGTGCTCGTCACGGGCGGCCTCGACGCTCTCTATGCCGCCACCGTCGCCGCGGGGGCAGACCAGCTCGCGGCATCGAACGTGATCGCGAACAATCTCGTCGGGGCCGGCGTCGATCCTGCGACTGTCGACGCGACGGAGCTTGCCAGGCTCGTGTCCGCCCGCGAGCGGATCCCGAGGGCCGCCTTCGACGAGGCGATCGCGAAATCAGGCGATCCCGGCTTCACGGCCGATCCGTTCCTCGCCCTGGAGGTCGTCAGCGACGCCTCCGAGCTCGATCCGGTGATCGAAGCGATCATCGCCGCCAATCCCGGCCAGGTGGCGGCGTTCAGAGGTGGCAAGGAAGGCCTGCTCGGGTTCTTCGTCGGCCAGGTAATGAAGGAGACGGGCGGTAAGGCCGATCCGCGGGCCGTTAGCGATCTCGTGCGCGACAAGCTTCTCGGCTGAGCAACACAACTGCTGGCATGATCCGGGTATGCGTCGCGCGCTGACCTGGTTGCTCCTGCTGCCGTTCGCAGCTGCGAGCGTGCTGGTCGGGCACGTCGTCGCCTACCGGGTCACCGGAACCCCCCTGGGCGACGCCCACGGCTATCTCGCGCACGCACCCCAGGTCGTACTGATCCTCGCATTGCTCGCGCTCCTCGGCCTCGCGGCGGACGCACGCGCCCGAAAGAACTCGCCGGTTCCTCTCGCGTTCCTCGCAGTCGGCGCCTTTGCAGCCCAGGAGCACCTCGAGCGGCTGATTCACACCGGCGAAGTCCCCTACCTGCTCACGAGCCCCGCCCTCTGGGTGGGAGTGGCACTGCAGGCACCGTTGGCGGTCGCGGTCTGGTGGATTGCCCGCCGGCTCGCGAGCGACCTCGCAGCTTCGGTTGGGCGAATGCCCCCGGCGGTCGGTTGGCTCGCGCTGGCACTACGCGTTTTCCGGGCCAGGCCATGGGCATCTGCCGTCACGACCTCTGCCTCGGGGCGCGGCCCTCCCGTCACCTTCTGATTCCGTTCCCCGCTGCCTCTCGTTGCGCAGCACCCGCGATCTCAGGAGACCAACATGCATAGGGCACTCATTCTCGCCATGGCGCTCGTCGCGCTGGCGATCCCGCTGGCAGCGACAGCAGTACCGACCGCGATCCAGCCGGTCGTGATTCAGATCACCGTCGTCAACGGCAAGGTGATCGGTGGGATCAAGCGACCGTCCGTAAAGAAGGGCCGCATTGTGCGGTTCGTGATCCGCACGAATGCCGGCACCGAGGTGCATCTCCACGGCTACGACATCGAGAAGACGCCGAAGAAGGGAACGCCGACGGTGATCCAGTTCGTTGCGAAGGTTTCTGGCCGCTTCGAGCTCGAGCTGCACCACCCGGACGCGCTGCTCGTTCAGCTGACGGTCAGGCCCTGACCGGCTGGCTGATCCCGCACGTCCTCGCCCACGGGATCGGAGGCGTCCAGGACCTCCCCGTTCCCCGCTGGCTCTTCTACTGGGGCGGGGCGATCGTCCTCGTCGTCTCGTTCATCGCGCTCGGTGCCTTGTGGAAGACGCCCCAGCTCGAACGGCACGCGAGCGGGCGCGACCTCGGGGCGTCGTTCGGTCGATTCGTCCTCGGGCCTCTACGAATCGTCGTTCAGGCGCTTTCCGTCGCTCTCTTCGGCGTCGTGCTCGCTGCCGCTCTCCTCGGCACGAGCGACCCGACCGAGAACCTCGCTCCCACGTGGATCTACGTCATCTTCTGGCTCGGCGTGCCACTTCTCTCCCTGCTGTTCGGTAACGTCTGGCGGGCGCTCAGCCCCTGGCGCGCCCTCGCAGATGCGTTCGTGTGGCTCTGGGAGAGGACGGGTCGTGAGGCGCGGCCGCTTGCCGCCTACCCCGAGCGTGCGGGCCGGTACCCGGGCGCGATCGCCCTGCTTGCGTTCGTTGCCCTCGAGCTGTGTTACTCCGATCCGTCGAACCCTCGCGCGCTTGCGGTTGCCATCGGTCTCTACTCGTACGTCGCGCTGTTCGGCATGGTCGCCTTTGGCCGCGAGACGTGGTCGGAGCGGGGTGAGGGGTTCGCGATCCTGTTCGCGTACATTGCGCGGATTGCACCGCTCGCAGCGGTGGACGGGCGTATTCGCCTGCGGATTCCGCTCACGGGACTTGCAGGAGCGGAGCCACTGCCCGCCTCGATCGCCTTTCTTGCGGTCGCTCTCGGCTCGGTCGGCTTCGACGGCTATAGCCGCACGATCACGTGGCAGGACTTCCTCATTCGCGTCGAGGCGCCGTACATTCTCGATCGTCCCCGCACAGCGGATCTTGTCGTCATCGGAGTCAACCTCGGTGGGCTCATCCTGGCCATCGCGCTCATCCTTCTTGCCTATCTCGCCGCCTGCTGGCTTGCGAGGGTGATGGTGGCGGCACCGCGGAGCCTCGTGCCCGAGTTCGCGCTCTCTCTCGTCCCGATCGCGCTCGTCTACGCCGTTGCGCACTACTTCTCGCTGTTCGTGATCCAGGGGCAGTTCATCGCTCCGCTGGCGTCCGACCCCCTTGGTCGGGACTGGGATCTGTTCGGGACTGCCGGCGTGCGACCCGATATCGGGATTCTGAGCCCGAACACGATCTGGTATGTCCAGGCCGCATCGCTCGTGATCGGGCACGTGGCCGGGCTAGCGGTCGCTCACGACCGCGCGGTCGCGCTCTTC
>JAJAZN010000065.1 GCA_026785685.1 Thermoleophilia bacterium | reverse complement strand
CGACCTCGGGCAACACCGGGCACTCTCTCGCGATGATCGCGAAGCTGAAGGGTTATCCGCTAACGGTCGTGATGCCCGAGAACGCGACGGAGGAGCGCAAGCGATTGCTGCGGCTCTACGGCGCGGAGGTCGTCCTCTCGCCCGGTGCCGAGGGCTCGAACGGCGCCGTCCGGCTCGCCCTCGAGCTGGCCGAGCACGACCCCAAGTACTTCATGCCGTTCCAGTACGCAAACCCGGCCAACCCCCGCGCGCACTACGAGGGCACCGGCGCGGAGATCGCGGAAGCGCTCGAGCACGTCGACGTCCTCGTCGCAGGCCTTGGCACGGGCGGCACGCTGATGGGAGTCGGCGAGCGGCTGCGCGAGTCGTTCCCGGACATCGTCATCGCCGCCGCTGAGCCGCTGCCGGGCGACTCGGTGATGGGACTCCGCTCGCTCGAGGACGGGTACGTCCCTCCCATCCTCGATGTCTCGAAGCTGGACCGAAAGATGCTGGTCTCGAATGCCGAGTCGGTGCGAGCGGTACGTGCACTCCTCGATCTCGAGGGGATCTTCGCCGGAGTGTCGTGTGGTGCCGCTATTCACGTCGCGCGCAAGATCGCCGAGGAGATGGACGAAGGCGTGATCGTGGCGATCCTCGCCGACGCCGGCTGGAAGTATCTCTCCGCGGATTTCTGGGAGGCCTCCGACGGAGACCTCGAGGAGTCCATGGAACGCACGATCTGGTGGTAGCTGCTTCCCCCGAATTGATGCGTGCTGCAACCCGGTACCGTGCTGCCGGGGGAAGCAGCATAGAAATGAGAATCTCGCGCTGCTCAAGGATGAGGGTGTTCTGTTACAGGTGACCGCTTCGGTGCGCGCTGCGCTTGTGGCCCACGCCACGGCTGCGTTGCCCAACGAGGCGTGTGGGCTCGTGTTGTTCGATGGTGATCTTGCCGTCGAGTACGTTCCAGGCCGGAATGCGTCGCCGTCGCCCTACCACTTCGAGCTCCAGATCGATCCGCTCACCTGGGCGGATCTCAACGATCGAGACGTGACGCAAGCGGTGTTCCACTCCCATATCTCGTCGCCTCCACGTCCGTCAAGAACCGATGTGCAGAACATCGGCCTCTGGGCGGGGCAGCCGTATCTGATCTACACGGTGCGCACCGACGAACTCGCGGCCTGGCGCATCCTCGCGGGCGGGACGATCGAGGCGCTTCCGCTCCAGGGCTGAGGGAACACCCGACCGCTCACCCGGGGGAGAGGCCGAAGCCTCCCCCCAAGATGAGAGCGACTGTGCCGCGTTTCTGTTACTTGACGGTGAACGAGCCCTTCATGAAGAGGTGCGGGTCACAGACGAACTTGTAGGTGCCCTTCTTCAGCGTCACGATGAACGTCTTCGTTCCGACAGCGGCGACGCTCGTCTTGACGTTCACTCCAGGCCCCGTCAGGTGGAAGTTGTGGATGTTCGACTTGTCGGTAATGACGAGCTTGACTTTGCCGGCCTTCGTGGGCTTCGACACCATCTTGATGGTGAATCCCGGGCCGACGTTGCCCTTGAAGGTGGGCGTCGCTGCGACGGCCGGCAGCGCTGCGGCGAGCGCGGTTGCGAGCGCCGCTATGAGGACAATCCGCTTCATCGTTCTCCCCGATCTCGTTGGTTGCTGTACGCCTCTTCTACGAGGGTAGCCGCCGGACGGTTTGCCAGGCTTCACAGCGCGACGACCTGTTGCTCGGCCGCCGACCGAAAGAGCGCGTCGAGCGCGCGCACCTGCCCGAGGGCGTCGGCGCGGCCGAGCAGCGGCTGGCGCTCGCCCCGGATCGCGGCGTTCATGTCCTCGAGCTCGAGCCGATACGGGTTCGCGGGCTCGACCTCGATGCGCTCGACCGCTTCGTCCCGCCGCAGCTCGATCACCGGGGTCTGGCAGTGCCACGGGTCGTCGAGGAAGATGGATCCTTCCGTCCCGATCGCCTCGAGCTCGTCGCGGTTCGGGAGCGCCGTTCCGCAATCGAACAACGCGGTGACATCGCCCGGAAACCGCAGCAGGCCGCTGAAGACCCAGTCCGTGCCACTCGAGCCGATGTGGGCAGCCCCGAGGACCGACTCCGGCTCGCCGCCGAGGAGGCGAGCGCCGCTGATGCAGTAGCACCCGACATCCATCAGCGCGCCACCGTCGACATCGGTGCGCAACCTGATGTTCTCGGCGTCGTACAGGGAGTAGCTGAACGCTGTCCGGATCACGCGAAGATCCCCGATCGCCCCTTCTGCCACGAGCTCTGCAAGACGCGCGGTCTGTGGATGGTGGCGGTACATGAACGCTTCTGAGAGGTGCAGGCCGGTCCGGTCGGCTGCGTCGAAAGCCGCCTCGACGTCGCCGATGTGGCGGCTGAACGGCTTCTCGCAGAGAACGTGCTTGCCGGCCTCCAGGGCGCGAATCGACCACTCGCTGTGCATCGTGTTCGGCAGTGGGTTGTAGATCGCCTCGACATCGGGATCCGCGAGCAACTCGTCATACGTCCCGTAGGCACGTTCGATGCCCCATGTGCGCGCGTATTCCTCCGCACGCTCGGTCGTGCGGCTCGCGACCGCGACGACCTCGACTTCATCCGACTCGGCCGCGCCCGCGAGCAGCTTGCCATTGATGTCTGCGGTGGAGAGAAGTCCCCACTTCACTGCTCGTGTCATCCTGCGTGCTCCTTCACTCGGTCGAGGGCCGGATAAAGCGCGCGGAAGCGCGCATAGGTCTCTTCGTAGACTGCCTGCCAGGCGGCATCAGGCTCGACGGTTGCCCGGACATGAACGCATCGGCTGACCGCATCAGGAACGTCCTCGAACACGCCGCCCGCCACGCCACCAAGAAGCGCGGCGCCGAACGCCGATCCCTCCTCGACGGCGGTGAGCTCGATCGGCAGGCCGAGCGTCGAGGCGACGATGCGGAGCCACAGCCCACGCGCGCCTCCGCCCGACGCTCGCGCACGATCGCACGGCCCGCCGAGCTCGCGAACGAGCTCCAGCGAGTCACGCAGACCGAACGCGACGCCCTCGAGGACAGCCCGGACGAGCGCACCCCGGTCGTGCCGGAGCTCGAGGCCGGTGAAGGCCGCACGCGCAGACGGGTCGGCGTGCGGGGTACGCTCACCCGCGAGGTAGGGGGCGAAGAGAAGCCCGTCCGTCCCCGGCTCCCACGCCTCCGCTTCGGCAACGAGATCGGCGAATGCGGCGTCCGGAGCGAGGCGATCGCGCAGCCACTGCAGCGAGCCGGCGGCGGAGAGCATCACGCCCATCGCGTGCCACTGGCCCGGAACGGCATGGCAGAAACTGTGCACGCGCGCCTCGTGATCACTAGCGAACGCGGGGAGCGCCGCGAAGACGACACCCGACGTGCCCATCACGATCGAGAGCGGCCCGGGGTGGTCGATCCCGACGCCGAGCGCCGCGGCGGCGCAGTCCCCGGCACCGGCCGCAACCGGGATTCCTTGTGACAAATTGTCACAAGCAATCGTCGCTCCCGAGACCTCGGGCGACTCGAGGAGTGGCGGCAAGATCGCAGGGTCGAGGTCGAGCGCATCGAGCACCTCGGTCGACCAGCGGCGACGGGCGACGTCGAGCAGAAGCGTGCCCGACGCATCGGCCACGTCGGTTGCCCACTCGCCCGTGAGCCGGAGTCGAACGTAGTCCTTGGGGAGCATGATCCGCGCGATCCGGGCGTAGGACTCCGGCTCGTGGCGGCGGAGCCAGAGGAGCTTCGGAGCCGTAAACCCGGTCAGCGCCCGGTTGCCCGTGAGTGAGATCAGCCGCTCGAGCCCGATCCGCTCCTCGATCTCGGCGCATTCGGCGGCAGTCCGCTGATCGTTCCAGAGGATCGCGGGCCGGACGATCTGACCGGCCGCATCGAGCGCGACGAGTCCGTGCATCTGTCCCGAGAGGCCGATCCCGGCGATCTCGAGCGATCCGAGGTCGGCGATCGCAGCCCTCGTCGCGCTCCACCAATCCTCCGGGTTCTGCTCCGACCAACCCGGTCGCGGCGTCGACAACGGGTACCCGTGCTCGGCGCGCGCGACGATGTGGCCGTCTGATCCGACGGCGATCGCCTTGCCGCCGGTCGTGCCGATATCGAGGCCGACGACGACGGTGGTAGCGTCAGGCGCCATGGACGTGACTCGATTCGCCGACGGCTTGTGGCGCTGGATCGCCTACTACGAGGAGTGGCGCGACACCGTCGGCTGCGTGTACTACGAGGCGCCGGACGCGATCGTCCTGATCGACCCGCTCGTGCCGGCCGAGGCGTCCGAAGCGGTGCGATTCTGGAAGGCGCTCGACCGAGACGTCGCGCGAGTGGCGCTGCCGGTGCACGTCTACATCACGGTGTTCTGGCATGTGCGTAGCGCCGGTGAGATCGTGCGACGCTACGACGGCACGCTGAACGTGCCGAGTCGAGCGCGGGCGACCAACGAAAGGCGCGCGGGCGTTGCTGCCTCGGTCTTCCGACCCGGTGACGAGCTGCCCGGTGGGATCGAGGCGCTCGCGACCGGCCGCTCCACCGAGGTCGCGTACTGGATTCCCGAGCATCGATCGCTCGTGCCCGGCGACGTGCTGCTCGGCGCCGACGACGGCAGCCTCCGCCTCTGCCCCACGTCGTGGCTGCCGGCGAGCGTCACGCACGGGAAGTTGCGGGTGGCACTGAAGCCACTGCTCGACCTGCCCGTGGAGCGGGTGCTCGTCTCGCACGGTGAGCCGGTGACCGCTGCCGCGTTGACGCGGCTTCGCGAAGCACTCACCCGTACGTAGCCGCCTCACGCGCACAGCTCCTGGGCGACGGCAAGGTACGCGTCGTGGCAGCGCTCGAGCGAGGCGAGATCGACCCACTCGTCGACACCGTGGATGTCGCCGACGACCGGCCCGAACAGGACCGTCGGAATACCCGCGTCGGCGAGCAACGCAGAGTCCGCCCAGAACGCGACGCCGCCGACGACCTCGTGACCGAGATGCCCATGCAGAGCAGCGACGACGGGAGCACTGCTCGCCGCCTCGAACGGGCCGCGGTGGAACGGAAGGCTGACGGTCGCACCCGTCCCGGCGACGATCTGCTCAAGCTCCGCCAGGACCTGAGCGGGCGTCTCGCCCGGAACGGTGCGTCGCTCACCCTTCAGCAGGCAGCTCGCCGGGTAGCTCGAGTACTCCTGGCCACCTTCGATCACAGCGGCGTGGACGGAGCCCGTACCGAGGAGTGGGTGACCGACACCGCCACGGAGCCGCAGGTCGAGCGCAGCGATCCCGGAAAGCACCGGTCCCATGGCTGCGATCGCGTCGACCCCGAGGTCGGGGCGCGAACCGTGCGCCGCACGCCCGACCGTCTCGACCTCGAAGGCGACAAAACCCTTGTGAGCGACGACGACGACCTCCTCCGTCGGCTCGGTGACGATCGCAGCATCAGCGGACGTACGTCGAACGAGCGCCTCGGTGCCGAGGCTCGCAACCTCTTCGTCGGCCACGGCCGCGACGATCACGTCGCCCCGAAAGCCCTCGCGAACAGCCGCAGCCCCAACAAGCATGCTGGCCGCAAGAGAGCCTTTCATGTCCCCGGCCCCGCGACCGTGCAGGCGGCCGGCCCGGACGACGGGGACGAACGGGTTTTCCACGCCGGCGACGCCGACGGTATCCATGTGCGCGTTGAGGAGCAGCGAGCACCCTCCGCCCGTCCCGCGGGCGATTCCGACGACGTTGGGTCGCCCCGGAGCTGCCTCGTACAGATCGACCTCGAGGCCCGCCGCTCCCAGCCACGAGGCGACAAACGCCGCGATCTCCGTCTCGCCGACACCGTCAGGAACGAGATTGGGATTCGTCGACTCGATCGCGACGAGTTGTCCCGTCAACTCCGCCAGGTCGTCGAGAACGCTACGCACCGAGCGCGGCGTACACGATCTCGTAGGCACGAACGGCATCCTTCGTGCTCTGGGCCTCGCGCAGCGCCACGTCGTCGATCTTCGCTGCCACCGAATCAATGAAGTTCCACTGCAGTACGGAGCGTTTCACGGCGGCGACGGCGTCCTCGGTGTACGGGTAGAGGTCGAAGCCGAGGTACTCGCCGTTCGCGCCGTAGTCTGCGCGGCGCAGCTCGAGTGCCAGCTCGATCGTCTCCATGAAGGCAGTGGCACCAACCATGTTGTCGTCGTCGAACGTGCCCCAGCCCGAGTTGGCGTGCTGGTGGCCGAGCAGGCCCTCCGCGGCGAGCACCGCGGCGTATTCGCCGAGGGACTCACCGTTCATGATCAGGTGCTGCCAGTCCATGTTGACCTGGACGTTCGTGATCCCCTGGGCGCGCAACGTGTGAATGACGTGCAGCGTCATGCCGATGTTGCGCATGAAAATCTTCATCGCCGGCTCCGAGTTCTTGTGCTCGAGGAACAGCTTCACGCCATGCTTTGCACACGTCTCGGCCGCCTCGGCAATGCCCTCGATGAACCACTCCCACGCCTGCGCGTACGACGTCTGGAACGGGTAGTTGTAACCCTCGATCCCGGGCCAGCAGATCATGTTTGCGCCCACGGCGCCAGCGAGGTCGGCGGTCTCGCGCGTTAGTCGGCGTGCCTCCGCGCGCGTTGCAGAGTCCGGTGACGTCAATCCGCCACGCCCGAAGCGTGAATCCGTGTGAAGCCCCGTGCAGATCGCCGCGATCCCGTGCCCGTCGAGCGCCTCGCGCACCTCGTCGAGGTTGTCGGGGTTGAGCTCGCCCGGATAGTGGAACTCGTAGTCATCCATCAGGTCCCCGAGACCCTCGACGGCGCGACGCACCTTGGTCGCCGTCGACACGTTCGTATGCTCTGGCTGGTAGCCCATCGGCACGAAACGGGTGATCATCGGGCCGAGCGCCCAGATACCAAGCGACGTCTTCATCTGAGTGTTCTCCTCACGGTCAGGGGTCGCTCGTAGTATCTCCCAAATACATGGGGCGTTGCGCCGCCGCCGTGTGACGGAGAATCGTGTCACACGGCTCTGGCGCCCCGCCTAACAGGACAGACCGGACACGGCGTACTACGTGAGAGGAGCGAACGCGTGAGCGACAACTCAGGCGGGATCGGGGCCAAGGTGAGCGATGCCGCCGTAGGCGAGATCGAGGAGATCGGGATCGGAATGCTCGGGTATGCGTTCATGGGCAAGGCCCATTCCAATGCGTTCCGGAAGATCGCGTACATGACCTGGCCACCGCCGCTCCAGCCGAGGCTCGTGGCGATCGCCGGCCGAGACGAGACGGCTGTCGCCGGAGCCGCGCAACGCTACGGCTACGAGCGCTGGACGACGGACTGGCGCGACATCGTCAACGACCCGGCGATCGGGCTTTTCGACAACGGTGGCCCGAACTCGCTTCACGCCGAGCCGACGATCGCGGCGGCGGAGGCAGGGAAGCACGTGCTCTGCGAGAAGCCGCTCGGCCGCGACGCCGACGAGAGCTACGAGATCTGGCAGCGCGTCGCTGCCACCGGCGTGAAGCACCTCTGCGCCTTCAACTACCGCTTCGTTCCCGCCGTACGCCTGGCACGGGAGATGATCGACGCCGGCGAACTCGGCGAGATCCGGCACTTCAGAGGCCGCTACCTGCAGGACTGGGGCGACGACCCCAGCCTCGACACGTGGCGCTTCGACGCAGCCGCCGCGGGCTCGGGAGCCCTTGGCGATCTCGGCGCACACGTCATCGATCTGGCGCGCTTTCTCGTCGGCGAGATCTCCACGGTCTCGGCGCTCGTGCAGACGTTCCTCCCCGGGCGAGAGGTCGACGACGCGATCGAGGCTGCGGTCGCGTTCGAGAACGGCGCCGTCGGGACGATCGAGGTAACGCGATTCGCGCTCGGCCGCCGGAACGCCTTCCAGTGGGAGATCAACGGCTCGAGGGGGTCGCTCGCGTTCGACATGGAGAACCTGAACGAGCTCCACGTCTTCCGCGCCGACGGCGACCGAGCCCGTGGCTTCAAGAAGGTGCTCGTCTTGGAGGCCGACCACCCGTTTTGGGAGTTCTGGTGGCCGCCCGGGCACATCATCGGCTGGGGCGAGACGTTCGTGCACGAGATCCACCATCTCCTCGGTGCGATCAAGAACGACACGAACCTGGCCCCCTACGGCGCGACGTTCGAGGACGGTTACCGGGCCGCCGAGGTGTGCGACGCGATCGTGCGCTCGGGGGCGAACGGGCAGCGCGAGACGGTCACGTACCGCTGACGAAAACCGTGTCAGGTGGCGGGGGGGCCCCCGCCGCCTGGGGGGGGGGGGGCGCGGGCCCCCGGGGTGGGGGGGGGCCCGCACCCCCGCGGCGGCGG
>JAJAZN010000064.1 GCA_026785685.1 Thermoleophilia bacterium | reverse complement strand
CCTTTCCGCACGCTTCGCGTGATCCTGAAGAGGGCCGCCCGCGGCCCCTTCAGGACGAGCGCACCCTGTCGGGCCCAGTCCTCCGCACCTCCCTCGTCCGAACGGACGATTGCGCTGCTCGCATAGAACCCGCGACGATGACGCGGTGACCGCGAGCTCCGAGCCCTGGGTCGGGCGGCCCCTGCAGCGCGTCGAGGACGACGCGCTGCTGCGCGGTGAGGGCCGGTTCCTCGACGACCTCTCCCCCGTCGCGCACAGCTACCACGCGGCCGTCGTCCGGTCGCAGCTCGCGCACGCCCGGATCACGGTCGACGCGAGCGCGGCGCTCGATGCACCCGGGGTGATCGGCGTCCTCACCGGCGAGGACGTGAAGGCGCTGTCGCGACCCTTCCCGGCCGGGATCGACAGCGGGACACCGCAGTATGCGACGGCGATCGACACGGTGCGGTACGTCGGAGAGCCCATCGCCGTCGTCGTTGCTCGCGACCGATACCTCGCAGAGGATGCTGCCGAGCTCGTCGACGTCGACTACGACGCGCTCGACGCCGTGCTCGATCCGGTTGCGGCCGCGGCCGACGCGGTGCACGAGCGCGAGTTCGAGTACGGCGACGTCAGCACCGCGATGGCAGAGGCAGACCTCGTTCTTTCGCAGACGTTCCACGTCCCTCGCTTCACGTGCACCCCGGTCGAGTGCTACGCGGTCGTTGCTGACTGGGACGCAACAGCGGGGCGTCTGACCGCCTGGGCGAACTTCCAGGGGCCGTTCACGCTGCACGGCGTCGCGGCGGCCGCACTCGGGCTCAAGGGCGACCGCCTCCGCCTTCTCACGCCACCCGACTCTGGCGGCTCCTTTGGAGTCAAGTCGTCCGTGTTCACCTACATCGTGCTGATGGGCCTCGCGTCACGCCATCTCGGCGTCCCCGTGACGTGGATCGAGGACCGACTCGAGCACCTCGCCTCGAGCGCGGCAGCAACGGGCCGCACGACCGAGGTCGAGGCAGGCTTCACCACCGAAGGTCAGCTGCTAGCGCTCCGCTACGACGCGATCGAGGACGTCGGAGCCTACGTGCGCGCGCCCGAGCCGGCAACGCTGTACCGGATGCACGGGTCGCTCACGGGCGCCTACACCGTGCCGAACGTCGCCGTCCGAAACCGCGTCGTCCTCACGAACACGCAGCCTTCCGGCCTCAACCGCGGGTTCGGTGGGCCGCAGCTCTACTTCGGCCTGGAGCGGACGATGGCGATCGCCGCCCGGCGGCTCGGACTCGACCCCGCCGAGCTCGCGCGCCGCAACCTGATTCCGACCGGAGCGATGCCCTATCGCACGCCGTCGGGGGCGCTCTATGACTCGGGTAACTACGCCGCGTGTCTCGACCACGCACTCGAGCTCGCCGACTATGACGGACTGCGTGCCCGGGTCGTAACCGCGCGAGCCGACGGGCAACTCGCAGGAATCGGCCTCGCGTGCATCGTCGAGCCCTCGATCTCGAACATGGGCTACATCACCCTCGCCCAGACCGCCGACGAACGCGCACTCACGCTGCCGAAGTCGGGAAATGCGGAAGGCGCCTCGATCTCGATCAACCCCCTCGGGGGCATCACGGTGCGACTCGCCACGACTCCGCAGGGTCAGGGACATCGAACGGTGTGCGCCCAGGTCGTCGCGGACACGCTCGGCTGCGTGCCAGACGACGTGACGGTGCTGGCGGAGATGGATACGGCCAGCGTCCCGTGGACGGTTGCCTCCGGCAGCTACTCGTCGCGCTTCTCCGGCGTCGCGGTCGGTGCGGTACAGGCTGCCGCGCTGAAGCTCCGGGCGAAGATCGATGCGATCCGTGCTCACGCAGGCGATGACACCCTCTCGCTCCGTCGGGTCGCCGGGATGGCGCACTGGAATCCGGAGGGACTGCCGGCGGGCGAGGAGCCTGGGTTGTCGGCCGTTGCCTTCTGGGCGCCACCGACGCTCGATCCTCCCGACCACGACGATCGCATCGCCTCGTCTGCATCCCACGGCTTCATCGTCGACATCTGCGCGGTCGAGGTGGAGCGGGAGACGGGCGAGGTGCGCGTGCTCGACTACATCACCGTTCACGATGCGGGGCGTCTCCTCAATCCGCTCCTTGCAGACGGACAGGTCATGGGCGGGTTCACCCACGGCCTCGCCGCCGCCCTGTACGAACGCCACGTCTACGACAAGTGGGGCAATCTGATGACAGCGTCGCTCGTGGACTATCTCACCCCAACGGCGCCCGACATCCCCGCGCTGACGATCGGCCATCTCTCCTCCCCGTCGCCGGTGACTGCGCTGGGAGCGAAGGGAATCGGCGAGGGAAACACGATGAGCGCCCCCGTCTGCGTCGCGAATGCGGTAGCCGACGCGATCGCCCGCGACGACGTCGAGCTTCCGCTCACGCCCCCACGGGTCTGGCAGCTCCTCAACGAGCGAGGAGCGTCGTGAAGCCGGTGGCGTTTGACTACGTCGCCGCCCACTCGGTAGGGGAGGCGCTCGAGGCACTCGGTCGCGACGAGGACGCAAAGCCGATTGCGGGCGGGCAAAGCCTCGTCCCTGCACTGAACATGCGCCTCGTCCGCCCCACGATCCTTGTCGACCTCAATCGCGCTGGGCTCGACACGATCGAGTCGAACGGCGTGCTCCGCGTCGGTGCCACCGTACGTCAGGCGATCCTCGAGCACGACCTGCGTGCACATCCCCTGCTTCGCGAGGCTCTGCCGTTCGTCGGCCATTTCGTCACGCGGAACCGCGGCACGGTCGGTGGCAGCGTCGCCCACGCGGACGGGGCCGCCGAGATCCCTCTCTGCCTCTCCGCTCTCGGCGGAACGATCGTCGTGGAAGGGCCGTCCGGGCGTCGCGAGATCGACCCGGACGGATTCTTCGTCACGCACTTCATGACGACGCTCGAGCAGGGCGAGCTTCTCGTCGAGACCGTCTGGCCGCAACCAGAGGAGTTCGAGGGCGCGGCGTTCGAGGAGTTCGCTCTTCGCGCAGGCGACTACGCTCTCTCGATGGTGGCGGTCGTCGTAAAGCGCGTCGACGACGTTGCCGCAGACGTCCGGATCCGGATCGGGGCGGTGACCGACCGCCCGACCGGTTTCGAGGATGTCGAAGCGGCCGTCGAGGGAACGTTCGTCACACCCGCAATCGCGAAGGAGGCGGGCGCGCTCGCCGCGCCCGCCGTCGACCCGGCCGGTTCGATCCACGCGACGCCCGCGTACCTTCGCGCTCTCACCGGAACGCTCGTCGAACGGGCGCTCATTCGAGCCTGGGAGCGAGCGGGATGACGAGGATCGAGCTCACCGTCAATGGGCGGACGGTCGTGGAGGACGTCGAGCCGCGACTGCTGCTGACCGACTTCCTCCGCCATCGCCTTGGCCTGACCGGCACGCACGTCGGCTGTGAGCATGGCGTCTGCGGCGCGTGCACGGTGCGCCTCGACGGCGTCTCGGTGCGTGGGTGCTGTGTTCTCGCCGTTCAGGTGGACGGTTCGGCCGTCAAGACGGTCGAGTCGCTCGCGGGTGACGACCTCCTCTCCCCACTCCAGGCGGCGTTCAAGCGCCATCACGCGCTCCAGTGCGGCTTCTGTACGCCCGGGATCCTGATCGCGGCCGACGATCTCCTGTCCCGTGGCGACCCGACCCATGAGGAGATCGTCGACATGCTCTCCGGGCAACTGTGTCGCTGCACGGGCTACGCCCCGATCGTCGCTGCAATCGAGGAGGCTCGTGACGAATTGTCACAAGTCCGGGAGGCCGGTCGGTGAACCTCGCGCAGTCGCTCCTCGCCGCTTGCGAGAGGCACCCCGAGCTCGAGGCGTTCCCCGGGATCAGCTACGGCGCGCTGCTACCGCGCCTGGCTCGGATTGCAGGTGGGCTCGACGTCGAGCCCGGCGACCGGGTCGTCGTCGTCCTCGACAACCGCCTCGAGACGGCGCTGCTTTACTGGGCTGCCCAGTGGGCCGGCGCAGTATTCGTTCCGCTCTCGTGGCGCCTCTCCGAGGAGGAGCTCGACTACTGCATCGACGACGCTGGTGCAGCTCGCGTGATTCGCGAGGGCGATCCGCTGCCCGACGGACACGCGCACGGCGGAATGCTCGACCGGGGCGAACGGGAGATCTCGCTCCTTCTCTACACCTCCGGCACAACCGGGCGCCCGAAGGGAGTACCGCGCAGTCATGCCGCCGACCGCGCAGGTTGCCTCAGCCAGGCGCTGCAGCACGGGTATCTCCATGCCGATCGCACTCTCGGGGTGATGCCTCTCTACCACACGATGGGTATCCATTCCTTACTCGCCATGCACACCGTCGGTGGGTGCTATGTCCCGCAGGCACGGTGGGATCCCCACGAGGCGCTGCGACTGATCGAGCAGGAGCACCTCACCTCCCTCTATCTCGCGCCGACGTTGTTCTACGACCTCGTCAGCTCCGAGAACATCGCCGAGCACGACCTCTCGAGCGTTCGCGCGCTCGGCTATGCCGGGTCGGCTATGACCTCGGCCGTCGTCGCGCGTTGCGTCACCGTTTTCCACCCGGACGTCTTCGTCAACCACTACGGCTCGACCGAGATCTACACGTTCTCGATCGGGCGCGATCAGGGCGCGAAGCCCGGATGCGCCGGTCGGGCGGCCGTGAACACCCGGCTCAAGCTCGAGCCGACCGGCGAGATCTGCGTCCACCTCTCCGGCGACGAGGCCTTTGCGGGCTACTGGAATCGTCCCGATGCCGACGCGAACGCGATTCACGAAGGCTGGTACCACACGGGTGATATCGGTCACCTCGACGGCGACGGCGATCTCTGGATCGATGGGAGGCTCGACGACATGATCATTTCGGGAGGCGAGAACATCCACCCCCTCGAGGTGGAGGACATCCTCGCGAGCCACCCGAGCGTGCGCGAGGTTGCGGTGATCGGCGCGCCGGACGACCGCCTCGGTCAGCACGTCGTCGCGGTCGTGGGCGGCGCCCCGCCCCCCCAGGGTCTCGATGCATTATTGCGCGCCAAGCCCCGTTACCCCCTCAACCGCCCCCCGGGAAAACGGTGTGTTTTTAACAAAAGACGCGGGCGCCCCTTGTT
>JAJAZN010000063.1 GCA_026785685.1 Thermoleophilia bacterium | reverse complement strand
GTTTGCCGTCACCTGCTCCCAGTGCTTCCCGTCTCGCGAGCGCCAGACGTCGTCGAAGAGAACTCGGCCGTCACCCCCGATTGCGACGTCGTCGCCCTTGCCGCCGCCGAGCAGGTAGATCCAACCTTTGAACTCGATCGCGCTGAGACCGGCGCGTCCAGCCCAGCGAGGCTGGTCGGACTTCAGCTCTTTCCAGTTCGTCCCGTCCGTTGACCGCCAGACGTCGTTGAAGAACGTCGAGTTGGGCACAAACGGCGGACACGGCGGTGCCGGAGCACCAGGTGCGGGAGGCGGCGGACAGTTTGTGGGGAACGCCGGATTTGGCTTGACGCTGAAGTCCTGTCCACCGAGAACGAACATTGAACCATCCTTCGTGACCGCCTGGAAGTACGCGCGCTCCGACCACAAGTTCGGTCCGGTGGGTTGCGTCGGGAGCTTGTCCCAAGATGCGCCGAGATCACGGCTCTCCCAGGCGTCGTTCCAGAGCGTGCTGCCGAAGGGGTTGTTCGGGAACTCCGGCTTCGGTGTCCGGCCACCCAGTATGTAGAGCCGGTTGCGTAGCTCGACCGCCTGGAGCCCGGTGCGTCCGGTCCAGCCAGGCTTTCCCGCCGTCTTCGGGCCGTCGTACACCTTCGTCCATCCGAACGTGTCGAAGAACTTCGCCGTAAGATTCGGCGCCGACGCCGACACGCTCCCGACGACGATCAACGCTGCGACGAGCACGACAGGCAAGATCGCCAGTCTCTTGGTGGCACGTCTCATGCCTTCCCTCTATCCCCTTGATCAGATCGGCAGTTTGCCGCTGTAGGGTGATCATACGAAGTTGGACGCGATTTCGGTCAATGTCGCGGCTTCGGAGCGAGAGCGGGCCGCCGCGTATCCTTGGGCGTCCTTGTGTGCCGTTCGGCCCCGAGCAGGCCGTCGTGTGGACGGCCCGCTGCCCTCGTGTTCGTGGCTCTACGTGAAGACGATCTCGCCGCCGGCGGCCTTCTCGTAGAACTCGCCGCCCGTGATCACACCGGTGACGTGCGGGACGAAGTCGTCCTCGGAGAGCCCGAACATGTCGACCGTCGCCTTGCAGCCGTAGACACCGGCGCCCGAGTCGGCGATCATCTCGACGAACTCGGGGATGGGTGGGATGTCGAGCTTCTCCATCTTTCGCGACATCATCTTCGTCGCCATCCACGACATGCCCGGGATCGCCCCGACGATCGTCGGGATGTGCATGCCGGGGTTGCCCACCGTGGCCACTTTGATCCGATCGTGGTGCTTCTTCGTGATCGCGTCGAGGCCGAAGAAGGTGAAGAAGACGTTTGCCTCCATCCCTTCCATACGGGCGCCGTTGGCCATGATCAGGCCGGGGTAGATGCCCTCCAGGGAGCCCTTGGAGATGACGATCGAGACCTTCTGGATCGGTTTCGGCACTTCTCGCGCATCGGGAGTGACGAGCTGCTCGAGATCATGGTCTGTCATTGTGGTCATCGTTGCCTCCTAGATGCAGCCGTGTGGCTTGGGGATGCCGCCGATCTTGGCGGCGAGCTTTGCCGGGCCCTTGGGGAAGAGCACGTACAGCTCCTTGATCTGCACCCCGGACTCCTTGCCGAGCGCGCGGATCGAGGGGGCCTGCCCGGTGGAGAGGTAGGTGTCGCGCATGTAGTTGACGATGAGCCAGTGACGCGGCGACAGCTCGGTGATTCCCGCCTCGTTCGCGATCGTCTCGGCCACGTTCTCGTTCCATTGAGCCGGGTCCGTGAGAAAACCTTCGGGATCCCGGGCGATTCCTGTCATCTCGATCGTTGCCATTGGTGTCCTTTCGGCGTTCAGGCGTTGGTTTCGACGGCCTTCTTGCCGGCCATCGTCATCCGGGGGGAGATCCCCGGGATCTCCCGGCCGGGAAGCAGGACGTGCCAGTACATCCACTGGAACATCAACTTTCCCAGGTGGTTGAGTCGTGATTCGTGCAGGAGCTGCATCGGCCCGAGTGAGGTTGGATAGCGCCCGGGAAGAGGTTCCGTCTCGTAGTTGAAGTCGATCAGGAGTGCCTTGTCGAACCCTGTTTCGATGAAGCAGTTTGCGTGCCCGTCGTATGACGCGTCGAGGGACTCCCCGGCGAGGAATCGCCGCACGTTCTCGGTCAGGAGCTCGCCCTCGAAGTGCGTCACGGAGCCGGCCTTGGACGTTGGCACGTTCGTCGCGTCACCCAGAGCGAACACGTTGGGCCGTGCCTTCGACTGCAGCGTCGCAGGATCGGTGGGGACGAAGCCGAGAGCGTCACCGAGCCCTGGTGAGCGATTGACGTAGTCGGCTCCGCCGTGGAGAGGGATCGTCACGAGGAGATCGAACGGAACCTCTCGCTCGTCGTAGCTCACGAGTCGTCCGCCCGCACCGTCCACCTCGCCCGTATTGAACTCGGTGACGAGCTCGACGCCCTTCTCGGTGAGGAGATGTCCGAGCAGCTCGGAGGCAACCGGCTTGGTGAAGGCGCCGTCGAGCGGTGTCACGAAGGTGATCTCGACGTTGTCGCGGACGTGGCACTCGTGGAAGTACGAGTCGACAAGGAACGCGAACTCGAGCGGCGCGACCGGGCACTTGATCGGCAGGTCGATGAAGTTGATCACGAGCTTGCCGCGGTCGAAGTCGTAGAGCGCCTCGGCGAGTCCGGCCGCACCCTCCGGCGTATAGAAGGTGAACACCTTCTCCATCCAGCCCGGGCCCGTCATGCCCTCGGTCTCTTCCGGTTGGAGATGGGTTCCCGTGGCGACGATGAGGACGTCGTAGGGGAGCGTGGTGCCGTTCTCGAGATGCACGACGTCGGCCTCGAGCTCGACGTGGTCGATTCCCGTCTCGTGGAAAGAGATGCCATTGTGGAGCTGGCGCGCCCTGGGGCGGACGATCTCGTCGACGCTCGCAAGGCCGAAGGGAACGAAGAGGAGGCCTGGTTGGTAGACGTGCCGGTCGTCCTTGTCGACCACAGTGATCTCGGCCTCGTCCCTGTCGAAGAGTTTGCGCAGGCGGTTCGCCATCAGCGTGCCGCCGGTGCCGCCGCCCAGGATCACGATTCTCTTTGCCATCAAGCGTCAACTTCCGTGGACACCCGCATCTGTACGGCAAGTGTCTCTCGACGATAGCGCGCGCGCGTCCGGGGCATGACGCAATCCCGATCAGTAACAACTACGTACCTTCTACAAGCACAGAGTTGTGTATAGTGCTGTCGTACCTTCGAGCACAAGAGGAGATCGCATGACAACTGCTGACGCACCATCGCTACCCCATCCACTTCCCGACGAGCTCGTCGAGCTGATTGCTCGACGCTTCCGGGTCATCGGCGAGCCGATGCGCATCAAGCTGCTCGACCAGCTCCGTCTCGGCGAGGCTACGGTGCTGGCGCTCACCGATGCGGTGGGCGCGTCGCAACAGAACGTCTCGAAGCACCTCGGCGTCCTTCACGACGCCGGCATCGTCGCCCGCCGCAAGGAGGGCACACAAGTCTACTATCGCGTCGTCGACGCCGGCGTCTTCGAGCTCTGTGAGACGGTCTGCGGCAGCGTGCAGCGTCAGGTCGCCGAGTTGAACGCGATCTTCGAGGGGGCAGGACGATGACCTCGTCTTCGTGGCCCCTCGAGCGCGTGCTCTTCGCCATGGCCGGCGGTGTCACGCTCGTCAGCGTTGCGCTCGCCCTCCTCGTCTCACCCTGGTTCCTTGTGCTCACGGTCTTCGTCGGCGTCAGCCAGTGGCTGTTCGTCGTCACGGGGGCGTGCCCCGCATCACTCGTCATCGAGCGGCTCTTTCACGTACGGCGGGGGTGTCCGCGATGACCACTCTCGGCCCGATCGGTCGGCTGGGTGCCTGGATGGCCGATCACTTTCGTGCTGTGCTCGTTGCGTGGCTCGTCCTCGCAGTCGGCCTCGGCGTGCTCGCGCCCCGTGTCGAGACTGCGCTCTCGGGCGCGGGCTGGGAGGCGTCCGGCTCGCAGTCGGTCGAGGCACGCAAGCTCATCGACGAGAACTTCGGTGGCCAGTCGAGCGCCGCATTGATGGTCGTCGTCCACTCGCCTGACGCCAGGTTCGGCGACTCGGCGTTTGCCGCCACGATTGATCGCGTCGCCGTCATCCTTCGTGCCGATCCACGGGTCGCGTCGGTGGCGCTGCCACGCGAGGGGTTCTCGATCTCTCAGGATGGGCACACGGCGATCGTCAGTGCGGGCGCGAACGGCTCGACGACCGCGATGGTTGCGGCCGCAACGGATCTCAAGGGAGCGCTCATGGCGTCCGGAGCGAACGGTGTCGAGGTGAGCCTGACCGGCGCCTCCGGCATGTGGTCGGACTTCAACGAGGCCAACCGGAGCGCGATGATGAAGTCCGAGCTGCTCTCCTGGCCCGTGACGCTCATCATCCTGATGCTCGCCTTCGGCTCGCTCGTTGCCGCCGGGCTGCCGCTGATGCTGACGATCCTCGGGCTCGTCGCCTCTGCGGGAACGCTGTACATCGGCACGAAGTTTTTCGACATCTCGATCTGGGCGATGAACTTCGCGCTCATGTTCGCGCTCGCGCTTGGGATCGACTACGCGCTGTTCGTCGTGCACCGATTCCGCGGGGCGTTCTTCGGCTCGAAGCTGTCCGCGCGTGACGCTGTTGCCGTGACGATGGACACGGCCGGTAAGGCGGTGCTCTTCTCCGGCGCGACCGTCCTCATCTCCCTCTCGGCCGTGATGCTCGTGCCGAGCCCGGCGTTCCGCTCGATGGCGCTCGGGATCATGGTCTCGGTGCTCTTCGTGCTGCTCGCGACGATGACGTTGCTTCCCGCTGTGCTCGCGAAGCTCGGCCCGAGGGTGGATCGGCTGTCGCCCAAGTGGGTGCACTCAGCCTGGATCCACCGCTTTGCGTGGGCGTTGCATCTCGTCGGGCTCGCCAGGCCGCTTCCCGTCCGGGTGGGCACCGTTTCTTCGGGTTCTGGTGG
>JAJAZN010000062.1 GCA_026785685.1 Thermoleophilia bacterium | reverse complement strand
TTGTGCGCCGCCGCAGCGCCCCTCCACCGCGGTATTCCACCCCCCTGCCGGGGGCCTACACGTGTGACACGGGCAGCGGGGTCATGTTGCTGCGGCCGGCCGGACCGCCGGGCGGGCGCAGCAACAAGCAATCAGGGAGCGGCGTTTGCGCTCACTCGACGACATCGCCGCCCTCGAACTCCCGGATCGGCCTCCGTACGCGCTCGGGAATCTCCACCGGCAGCCGGGTCGCCTGATCGATGAGCACGAGCGTCTGGGTGCCGGTCACCATCAGCGTGTGATCGGGGAGCTCGACTGCAGCGACCTCGTACGTGATGCTCGAGCGTCCGATTCTGCTCACACGGACGAAGCACTCGACGAGGTCGTCGAAGCGGGCCGGGGCGTGATACTCGACGTTCGAGGCGCGCATCACGAACTCCGCGCCCTCGAGCCCCGCCCAGCCGAGATGCCGGTGGTACTCGGTTCGCGCGTGGTCGAAGTAGGGAAGGTAACGTCCGTAGTAGACAACGCCTTGCGCATCCGTGTCCGAGAACCAGACCCGTGTCAGCGCCGCGTACTTGAAGGGCGGGCGTCGGTCGGTAACGCGACCGAGCTCGAGGGGATCGCTCATGCGATCAAGCCTCGATCAGGGCGACGAGCTCGTCGCGACGCGCGATCATCTCGCTCTCGGACAGCGCCTCGAGGTTGAGCCGCAGCAGCGGCTCGGTGTTGGACGGGCGCACGTTGAAGTGCCAGGTGTCGAAGTCGACCGAGATCCCATCGAGATGCGAGATGCGCCCGCCCTCGGCCGTGTAGCGCTCCTCGATCTCGTCGAGCTTCGCCTCCACGTCGGCAACCGCCGTGTTGATCTCGCCCGTGATGAAGTACTGCTCGCGGAACGGGCGCAGGATCTCGGAGAGCTTGGCGCCGCGCATCGAGATCAACTCGAGCATGAGGAGAAACGGGACGACGCCCGTATCAGCCTGCGTGAAATCCCGGAAGTAGTAGTGCGCGGACACCTCGCCCGCGAAGATCGCGTGCACCTCGCGCATGCGGTGCTTGATGTAGGCGTGCCCGACCCGGTTGACGAGCGCGGTGCCGCCGGCCGCCTCGATAGTCCGCGGAACGGCCCAACTGGCGCGAACGTCGTAGAGGACGGTTCCGCCGGGGCGCTTCCCGAGCATCACCTCGGCGAGCAGCGCGGTGACGAAGTCTCCCGGGACGAACTCCCCGGAGTCGTCGACGAAGAAGCATCGATCGGCATCACCGTCGTAGGCGACGCCGAGATCGGCGCCCTCCGCGCGTGTCTTCTCGACGATAAAGGCCCTGTTCGCCTCGAGCAACGGGTTCGGCTCGTGGTTCGGGAACGTCCCGTCCGGCTCGAAGTAGCAGCGGACGACCTCGATCTGTGGGAGGCGCCCGAGGACGGGGGGCAGCATCGTGCCGGCCATGCCGTTGGCGGCGTCGACCACGATTCGTAGCGGCCCGATCGCGTCGAGGTCGACGAACGACAGCACCTTCTCCACGAAGCCTGGCCACACATCGAGTGAGGTGATCTCGCCGCGCTTCGCGACAAGTCCAAAGCCGGCCTGCGCCCGGGCGCGGATGTCCATCAAGCCGGAGTCACCGCCCACGGGGAGAGCGCCGGTGCGGACGATCTTCATCCCCGTGTATTGCTTCGGATTGTGCGATGCCGTGACACAGATCCCGCCGTCGAGACCGAGCTCGCCGACCGCGTAGTAGACCATTTCCGTCCCGACCATCCCGAGATCGCGGACGTTCGCCCCTCCGTCGGCAGCGCCCTCCATGGCAGCGGCAGTCATCGTGGGAGCCGACACCCTCATATCGCGCCCGACGGCGATCGTGTCGGTCTCGAAGTGCTCGACGTAGGCGCGGCCGATCGCGTAGGCGCCCTCCTCGTCGAGTTCGGAGCCGTAGAGACCGCGGACGTCGTATGCCTTGAAGGCCCCGGGATCCAGCATCAGCCCATCGTAGGGGAGACCGAGCCCTGCGGAGTCGACTGGCGGAGTCGACTAGCGGATCGCGATGGCTGCAGCGTGATCGGGCACGTACGTCATCGTCGATCGGTCGGGTCGCAGGTAGCCCGTGTCGATCTGCCGTGCGGGCAACGCGCGCACCGGCGCGTCGATCGGCTCGTACGGGATCCTCGAAAGGAGATGCGCAATGCAGTTGAGGCGCGCGTTACGTTTCACGTCTGCCTCTACGACCCACCAGGGCGAGATATCGGTGTCGGTGTGGACGAACATCTCGTCCTTCGCGCGCGAGAAGTCGACGAATCGCTTCCGTGACTCGACGTCGATGTCGCTCAACTTCCAGCGACGCGTCGGGTCGGTCATGCGAGCCTGGAAGCGTCGCTCCTGTTCGTCGTCTGAGACCGAAAACCAGTACTTGATGAGGATGATCCCGTCCTCGATCAGCATGTTCTCGAATTGCGGGCACTGGCGCAGGAACCGATGATGCTCATCAGCCGTGCAGAAGCTCATCACCTTCTCGACGCCCGCACGGTTGTACCAGCTGCGGTCGAAGAGGACGATCTCGCCCGCTGCTGGCAGATGTGCGATGTACCGCTGGAAATACCACTGCACCCGCTCCCGTTCTGTCGGCGCCTGGAGCGCCGCGATCCGGCAGAAGCGCGGATTGAGGCGCTCCTGGATGCGCTTGATCGCGCCGCCCTTCCCGGCTGCGTCCCGCCCCTCGAAGATCACTGCGACTCTCGTGCCCGATTCACGGACCCAGTCGAGCATGAGGGCGAGTTCGATCTGGCGCCTCTGCAGTTCCTGCTCGTAGTGCGCCCGGGTGATCCTGGGCTGCGGGTGCTTCGAGTCGGTCTTTGCCATCCCCCGAGGCTAGCTAAGAGCCTCTAACTCAATGACCACGCGCTGGCCGGGCGTGATGGGCGTGTGCGATGCGAGGACGCAGGGAGCCTGCCGATACGGGACGTATCGGGGCGACCGAGGACGAAGCAGCGTGCGCGCCCAGCGCGTTCAGACGACCCGTGCTTCTTTGAGTTAGAGGCTCCAAGCCTGGATCCACCGTCCCGCGCGGGCGTTGCATCTCGTCGGGCTCGCCAGGCCGCTTCCCGTCCGGGTGGGCACCGTTTCTTCGGACTCCCGTGGTTCCCACCCGAACCGCCGTCGACCCGGATACAGTCGCCCCATGGGTGCTGGACTCGCACTTGCGGTCTGTCTGGCGTTCGCGTTCGCGCTGACGAACGGGTTCCACGATGCATCCAACGCGATCGCGACACTCGTTGCGACGCGCGCCGCGACGCCGGCTCAGGCGATCGTCCTGGCCGGAGTGTTCAACATGCTCGGTCCGATTCTCGTCGGGTCGGCCGTCGCCGCAACGATCGCGGGGATCGTCCAGGTGTCCGACGACGCGACCGTGGCCGTGATCGGAGCGGGGCTGATCGGCGCGACGAGCTGGAACCTCCTGACCTGGTGGCGTGGTCTGCCCACGAGCTCGGGGCAGGCCCTCGTCGGCGGCCTCGTCGGGGCTGCTCTCGTCGAAGGCGGGACGAGCTCAGT
This sequence comes from Thermoleophilia bacterium, assembly GCA_026785685.1. GTDB lineage: Bacteria > Actinomycetota > Thermoleophilia > Gaiellales > Gaiellaceae > Gaiella. The sequence continues at coordinate 6,651 of JAJAZN010000062.1, read as the reverse complement.
CAACTGGGGCGGCTTCGACGGGTGGCGCCCGGTGGGCGTGATCGGCACGCTCGTTGCGCTGGCGATCGCGCCGGTGATCGGCGGCATCGCCGCGTTCCTCACACTCCGGCTGCTCCGACGTGGCCTTCGCCGAGGTAGCTCGCGGTTGCGAACGCCGGTGAATCGTTCGCAGTGGGCGGGTGCGGCTGCACTCGCCTTCAGCCACGGCGCGAACGATGCGCAGAAGGCCGTGGGCTTGATCGGGGCGCTTCTCCTTGCGAGTGGCCACACGCAGAGCCTCGCCGTGCCTCTCTGGGCGACGGTCGGCTCGGCTGCCGCGTTGACGCTCGGGACGGGGCTTGGCGGTTGGAAGATCGTCAAGACGATCGGCCAGAAGATCTACCGGATGCGCCCGCTCGACGGCTTCTCGAGTCAGGCAAGTTCGTCCGCCGTCATCCTCGGCGCCTCCCTTCTCGGCGCGCCGATCTCGACGACCCACGTCGTCGCCTCCTCGATCGTCGGGATCGGTGTCGGGCGTCGTCGCTGGCATCACGTGCGCTGGGCGATCGTGCGCGATATGGGCATCGCCTGGCTGACGACGATTCCTGCAGCGGGTGTGATCGCTGCCGTTTCCTACATGATCTGGAGGTGGGTGGCATGACGACGAAACCGCATTGGTTCCTCCCTGACACACCGGACGTACTCGGCATGCTGAGGCAGCAGCTCGAGGTCACGATCAGGGGAATGGACGCCCTCGTCGCGTGGGCGGAGGGAGACGCGAGCGCCGGAACTCTCGTGCGCGAGCTCGAGCACGAGGCGGACGCGCGCAAGCGCGAGCTCCAGCTCGCGCTCGTCCGTGCGTTCACCACGCCGTACGATCCCGAGGATATCTACACGCTCTGCCGCGGGATCGACGGGATTCTCAACATGGCGAAGGACGCGGTGCGCGAGTCGGAGGTGATGTCCTGTCCGCCGGATGCTCATGTTGCGGAAATTGCGGCTCTCCTTCGGGAGGGCATCGCCCGCATCGACGATGCGGTTGAGGGCCTGCAAGAGCACCGTCCAGACGCGACGACATCGGCCGACGCAGCGATCAAGAGCGTGCGTCACATCGAGCGGGTGTACCGACAGGCAATGGCGGGGCTGCTCGAGCTCGACGACCTTCGCGAGGTGACCGCCCGAAGGGAGCTGTACCGTCGCTTCTCGCGACTGGGTGATGTGCTTGCGGAGGTGGCTGAGCGCGTCTGGTACGCGGTGATCAAGGAGGCTTGACCCGTCAGCCTGTTTCGAACCGCTCGATCATGTCACCGATTGCTGCGAGCAGCTGCCGGTGACCGCGGAGATCCCGGCCGCCGTCGGTGAGGAGGTGAGTCTCCATGCCGTGGTAGATGATCGCGACCAGGTTCGCGAGCGAACCGGCCGGAAGTGGGAGGGGGCGATCGTGCTTCCGTGCCCACGTTTCGATCGTCTCCTCGATCAGTCTCACCCAGCCGTCGACCGAGGCCTGCCAGCGCTCGGCGAGCTGGGGGTCCGAGAGGCCGGCCGCCCAGAGCTCCCACAGCATCCGCACATATCCCGATGCGAGATCTTCCTCGAAGTACGCAGCGGCGGCGCGCCACCGGTCGGCAAGAGACCCATCGCCTGCGAAGAGCTCCCGCTGCCGTTCGAGGAGACGACCGTTCTCCCGTTCGAGCACCGCCGTAAGAAGTCCGGCGCGAGAGCCGAAGTGGTAGTGGACGAGTGACAACGGTACCCCGGCGGCGGCTGCGACCGCACGCGTCGAGGCCGCCGCGTACCCAACGTGCCCGATCAGGTCGGCTGCAGCGTCCAGAATCAGCGCGCGCTTGTCGACTCCACGGGCGCGCCTTCCGTCGGTCTGCTCTGCACTTGACATGATGCGAGTCTATCAGCTATAAAGTCGGTCGACCGACCAAATAACGGGAACTGCGATCGACATGAGACAATCGACAAGAGACGTCGGAGGTGTAACGGAGCGATGAGTGTGCTGGACGCCGCAACCACAGACGTGCATGTGCCTGATCTCTCCCGTGCCGTGCAACCGGTCAGCTCCGGCATTGTCGATGTCGACGGCATCGAGATCGCGTGGGACGTCTTCGGTGAGGGAGACCAGACGATCCTCTTCATGCCGCCATGGGCGATCGTGCACTCGCGGTTCTGGAAGGCTCAAATCGCGACGATGGCTCGCTCGTTCCGCGTCGTCAGCTACGACGGCCGCGGCAACGGGCGCTCCGGCAGGCCCGCTTCGAGCGCTGAGTACGTCGACGCGGTCAAGGTCGGGGACGCACTCGCCGTCCTCGACGCGACGCGAACTGCGGGCTGCCTGCTCGTCGCCCACTGCGGTTCGGCTGGCACGGCCCTCCGGCTCGCGGCCGGGCACCCAGACCGAGTGCTCGCGATGGTTTCGATAGCTCCGTCGCTGCCGCTCTCTCCTCCGATCCCGGAGCGAGTTGGGTTCCCGCTCCGCGACCCGTCCGGCACATATGAGAACTGGGGGAAGGCGAACGTCCACTACTGGGCGCTCGACGGCGGCTATGACGAATACCTCCGTTTCTTCTTCGGCCATTGCTTCCCGGAGCCCCACTCGACGAAGCAGATCGACGACTGCGTCAACTGGGGGCACGAGATCGGTCCCGAAACGCTCGCGACGCTGATGGACGCGCCGGGAACGACGCGCGAGGAGGCTCTCGACCTGCTCGGGCGACTCACGTGCCCGGTGCTCTTCGTCCAGGGGATGGAGGACGAGATCACACCCCCGGACCGAGGCGCGGCGATGCACGAACTCCTCCCGGGATCGGAGCTTGCGGTCTTCGAGGGCTGCGGTCACGGCCTGAACGCCCGGGAGCCCGTTCGTTTCAACCTCATGCTGCGCGAATACGCCGAACGAACCTTCGGGACACACGCGCCGTTCGGCTTCCGGCGCGCTCTGACCCGGTCTCCGCGAGCGCTCCTCGTCAGCTCGCCGATCGGCCTCGGCCACGCTTGGCGCGATGTCGCGATCGCGCAGGAGCTACGAAGGCTGCAACCCGGGCTCGAGATCGAGTGGCTGGCGCAGGATCCGGTCACCCGCGTGCTCGCGGAGTGCGGCGAGAAGATCCACCCTGCTTCATCACTGCTCGCGGGCGAATCCGCCCACATCACGGCTGCATCGTCGGGCCACGAGCTGCCAGTCTTCCAGGCCTGGCGCGAGATGGACGAGATCCTCGTCGCGAACTTCATGCTCTTCCACGACGTCGCCCGCGAGGGTCGCTACGACCTCTGGATCGGGGACGAGGCGTGGGAGGTCGACTACTTCCTCCACGAGAACCCCGAACTCAAGACGGCGCGATACTGCTTCCTCACCGACTTCGTGGGATGGCTGCCAATGCCCGAGGGTGGAGCGCGCGAGGCCGAGCTGACCGCCGACTACAACGCCGAGATGATCCGCCAGATCGAGCGCTTTCCCGGGGTTCGCGACCTCGCGCTGTTCGTCGGCGACGCTGACGACATCGTGCCGGAGCGGTTCGGTCCCGGGCTGCCGGAGATCCGGTCGTGGACGGAGGAGCACTTCGAGTTCAGCGGGTATGTGCTCCCGAATCACCAGGCAGATCTTCCGCCGAGGGAGAAGCTACGCGCCGAGTTCGGGTGGGCGCCCGAGGAGACTGTCGTCGTCGTCGCGGTCGGCGGGTCGGGCGTCGGCTCGAACCTCCTTGCCCGGGCGATCGAGGCCCACCTCCTGCTCTCCTCGCGCGTTGAGCGGCTGCGCACGATCCTCATCGCAGGCCCACGGATCGACCCCTCGTCCTTTGAGGTACCCGACGGCGTCGAGCTGCTCTCGTACGTCCATGCGGCGGGACGTCTGCTCGCCGCGTCAGACGCGGCGCTCGTGCAGGGAGGACTCACGACGACGATGGAGCTCGTTGCTGCCGGCCGGCCGTTCGTCAGCGTCCCCCTCCGACGGCACTTCGAGCAGAACGGTCATGTTGCGCACCGACTTCGACGCTACGGCCACGAGCGTCAGATCGAGGCCGGCGCGTCGCCGACGGAGTTGGCAGACGCGCTGGCCGCTGCGCTGCAGACACCGGCCTCCTACCTGGCGGTCGCGACCGACGGGGCACGGCGCGCGGCCGAGGCGATTGCGGCGCTCCTGCCGCCACCGTGAATTTGTGCTATTTGCGGGAACTCTCTGTCGTCCGACGGGATTCGTATTCTTCTGGCATGGATCAGCCCACCCGCATCGACCTTCTCGAACTCGACATCGACCTGCGACTCGCCGATCTCTGGCGTGAGGCGGCCGACGTGAGCGAGTGGAACCTCGAGGTCGTGTCTGCGTTCATGCGTGCCTCCTACGGGAAGGGCTACTGCGACGCCTTCACCGAGGACTCGCCGGGTGCGCTGTGCCACGACCACGGGTACGAGATCCCCGGTCGTCGGCAGTCCGTCCGCGCCGCATAACAATCGCGCAACCTTGTCCGGGCCCGACACTCCCCACGGTGGGTATTCTCATGAGGTGGCCAGGAAGCGCTCTCCGGCGCGTCTCGTTATCGCCCTCTCGATCGCGGCGGTACTCGCCGTGTTTCTCCTCTACACCTCGATCGCGGGTGGCGGCACACCGTCCCTGAAGCCGAGCGAGCTCGCTTCGAAGACAGGCCCGGTCTCCCTTGTCGGCGAGGTCGTCGGCAAGCCCAAGGGTGACGCCAACGCGGAGGGCCTGCGTTTCCGGCTCCGCGACGTGAAGGATCCAGCCAGCCCGACGGTGCTCGTCCTCTACAAGGGAAGCGTCCCCGATCTCTTCGCCCCGGGCCGGGATCTCGTCGTCGAAGGCGAGTTGCGCAACGGAACGTTCGTCGCGACGCCCGGCACGATGGTGACCAAGTGCCCGTCGAAGTACACGGCGATCAAGCCGTCCGATCAGTAGTGGAGAATCCTTAGTGCACCGTTCCGGAAGCCACTCGGGCCCTGGCGGCTGCAAAGCTACGCCGTGCTGTGTCCTCAGTCGCCCCGGTATAGCCCCGATATCGAGGCTCCCTGCGTCCTTGCCCGGCTTGCTTTTCGCGCGCCAGGGTCACCAAGCGACTTCCGAAACGGCGCACTAGATGGCCGATCTCGGTCGGGCAGCGCTCCTCATCACGCTCGGCCTCTGTCTGTATGCGTGCGTCATCGGCAGCGTGGCCGCGATCACGCGTCGGCGCAGGCTCGCGATGACGGCCCGCAACGCCCTCATCGCGTCCTTTGGCTCGACGCTGATTGCTGCGGGCATCCTCGTGGCCGGATTCGTCCGTAACGACTACTCGCTCGTGTACGTCGCCGAGCACTCGAGCCGCTCCCTGGGTGGGATTTACAAGGTTTCTGCGCTCTGGGGTGGTCAGGAGGGGTCGCTCCTGCTCTGGCTCCTCATTCTCACCGGCTACGCGGCGCTCGCCGTCTGGGTCAATCGCAACCGCACGCGTGACCTCGTCGTCTGGGTGACGCCGGTGCTCGGTGGCATCGCCGTCGGGTTTTCGTTTCTGCTCGTCCTCGTAGCGACGCCGTTCGCGACGCAGGTCGCGCCGGTCGACGGCACCGGACTCAACCCGAGCCTTCAGAACCCGTACATGATGTCCCACCCGCCGTTCCTCTACCTCGGCTACGTCGGGCTTGCCGTGCCGTTCGCCTTCGCGATGGGGGCGCTCCTTTCCGGGCGCACCGACGAGCGCTGGATCGTCGCAACGCGACGCTGGACGCTGATCGCCTGGACGGCGCTTGGGATTGGTCAGCTCCTCGGCTCGCACTGGGCCTATCTCGAGGTCGGCTGGGGAGGCTTCTACGCCTGGGATCCGGTCGAGAACGCCGCCTTGATGCCGTTTCTCGCGGCCACAGCGTTCCTCCACTCCGTGATGATCCAGGAGAAGCGCGGAATGCTGAAGGTCTGGAACATGGTTCTCGTCTCGCTTGCGTTCTGCCTCTCGATCTTCGGCACGTTCCTGACGCGGTCGGGTGTCGTGAACTCGATCCACTCCTTCTCGCAGAGCTCGATCGGCGCCTGGTTCCTGGCCTTCATCGTGATCGCCGTCGTCTTCTCGACGGTGATGATCATCTGGCGACTGCCGCTCCTGCGGTCGACGACGAGGCTCGAGTCGCTGGTCTCTCGTGAGGCGGTCTTTCTCTATAACAACCTGCTCCTCATCGCCCTCTGTCTGACCATTCTCTGGGGCGTTGCCTGGCCGATCCTCTCCGAAGCAGTGCGGGGAGACTCCGTCGTTGTCGGCCCGCCGTACTTCAACTTCTTCCTGCGCATCTTCGGGCTCCCGCTGCTCCTGCTGATGGGTATCGGCCCGTTGATCGCGTGGCGGCGAGCCTCGCTTCGGAGCCTCGGGCGAACATTCTTCTGGCCCGCCTCGGTCGCCGTCGCGACCGGCCTCGTGCTGCTACTCCTCGGGGCCGGCTCGTCGACTCCCGGGCTGATCGCCTACACGTTCTCGGCTTTTGTCCTCGCAGCGATCGGTCTCGAGTTCGTGCGGGGAACCCGGGCCCGTCGGGCGCTCTCGAATGAGTTGCAACGGCGCGGAGGAGGACATTCTTCGGCGTGTGCTCGAGCTCGACGAACTCGACGACCTGCACGTCGTACCCGACCGCACCGAGGAGTTGCGCACGTGCGGCGTCCGTCACCTCGGCGGCGAACCGCTCCCTGAGTGT
>JAJAZN010000061.1 GCA_026785685.1 Thermoleophilia bacterium | reverse complement strand
GCCCGGGGCTCCCGCGGGGCGCCTTACGGCCCCACCCCCACCGGGCGCCCCCCCCGGGCCCGCCGCGTGCAAAACGCCGGGCGCCACGCGAACTACAACCCCGCCGCCGGGCCAGGGCCAGGCGGCACCCGAACCGTCACCACCCAGGCGGTCGGCTCCTCAAGCCGGCCGCCTGCACTCGTCTCGGCCCTACTTTCGCTCCACGATGTGATGGTGCATGACGACGAAGCCTGACCGCCTTCGGCCCGCAGAGGCGGCGGGCCGGCCCCTTCAGGATCCACGCGAACTCATGCTCTTGGTCGTGGCTGTAGGCCGGCGGGCCGGCCCCGTCAGGATACACGCGAAGCGTGGCAGCAAGCAATGCTTCTGAGTTCGCGCGATATGCTCTTCCGTCGCGCGAACTCAGAAGTACGTGTCGTCATGCCTGTACGCCGGAACGCAGCAGCAGAGAAGCCGCACGCCGTCCTGACCCGCCCGCAGCTCGTGCCACGCGCCCGGCGGGATGAGGATCGCGTCGCCCTCCCCCACCTCGCGCACGTCGCCGTCGAGCTCCATCGTCCCGCCGCCGCTCGTGAGGAGGTAGATCTCCTCACTGAGGGCGTGGTAGTGACGCATCGTCGAGGAGCCGGGCTCGAGCGTCGCCTCGGCGAGTGATTGTGCCGGCGAATGGATGAACTCGCGGATCGTTGAGCCGTCGGCTGTCGTGAACGGCACGAGAGTCTCGTAGGCGACGACGTCCATCAGGTCGAAGCAGGCTCGTCGTCGCTCGTGGTTGCTTCCGTAACTGCGGGCATCGCCGGGACTTCAGCCGCCGGAGCTACCACAGCCGGCGCAGCTTCGATAGCCGGCACCGACTTGGGCTTCGCGGGCTTGTCCTCGTCGTCGAACACCGAACGCGGGTCCATGTCGGAAACTGCATCCTTCATCTCACGGAGGCCGGTTCCGAGCCGCCGCGCCATCGCCGGCGCGCCCTTGCTCCCGAAAAGGAGCACGAGGACGACTGCGAGGATAACGATCTCCCAGATACCAAGTCCGAGGGGCATGCCCTGAATGTACCGACGACTCGTGACCTACGTGCCGTCGCGGAACGTCTCTGCCATTCCGGTTGCGAGGCTCCGGGGCGAGTAACCAAGGTCGGTCCGCGCCTTCTCGTCGGTCGCCCAGTACGTGACGCCGTCGGTCGCGGCGACCAGCTCGCCGACATTCGCCGGAATGCCGAGAGACGATCCCATTCCGGTACGTCCGAGCGGGGCACTGAGCCGAATCACCCATGTCGGCATCCGGAAGCGTGGCGCGCGCTTGCCCCCCGCATGCGCGGCCGCCGCGATGAGATCGCGGGCGCGAGTCAGTTCTCCCCCGAGGACGTACGTCTCGCCGATCGCGCCCCGATCGAGCATCAGCAGGATGCCCTGCACCACATCGTCCACGTGCACGGCGTTGACGCCCAGGGTCGGAAAGCCCACGTACGGCAGCTTGCCAGCCATGGCCGACCGGATCTGCTCGCCCATCTGCGACGTGTCTCCCGGGCCGTAGACGAGGCCGGGCATCGCGATCACGATCAGGCCGCCCGCCTCGATCCGTCGCCTGGCCGCCTCGTGCGCCAACCACTTCGTCTCGTCGTAGGCGGAGACGAACGAGTCCGCCGGTCGCACGTACGTCTCATCGACGACAACACCCTTTGTATCGCCAAACGTGTTGACGGTCGACACGTAGACGATCCGTCCGACACCGGCACTGATCGCGGCATCGAGCGTTCGCTCGGTGCCGACGACGTTGATCTCGTGCATGGCGGCCGCTTCCGCCGCTGTGACGCCGACCCGATACACGGCCGCGCTGTGGATGAGGCCGTCACAGCCGTCCAGCATGGACGGCTCGACGGACCTAAGATCACCCTCGATCAACTCACAGCCGGAGTCGCGAAGCGGAGCGGCCTTGTTGGGTGAACGGACGAGCGCTCGCACCTCGTCGCCGCGGGCGCGGATTGCGGTGGCAAGCTTGCCACCGATGAATCCCGTCGCCCCGGTCAGAAAGATGCGCACGTGCGGGACAGCGTACCGGCGCGACGGCACGCTGCCGACGTCGGGAAAGGTCTCATCGAGCGGAGCGTGCCACTCGGCTTGACTTATAGGAAGATATCTGCCTATACTCGGGCGATGAGACGAAAACCAGGGACGCTCCTTCCCCTCGAGACAACGATCCTCGAGACCGCGCTCGACCTCCGCGGATGCGGTGAGGAGGAGTTTCACGGCTTCGCGATCGCGAAGGAGATCGCGGCGCACTCGGAGGCCCGCACCCTGACCGCCCACGGCACGCTGTACAAGGCGCTCGCCCGCATGGAGACCGCCGGCCTCCTCGCGAGCCGCTGGGAGGATCCTGCCGTCGGAGCCGAACAGGGTCGCCCACGCCGCCGTCTCTATCACATCACTGGACTCGGTGGTCAGGCGCTCGCGACCGCGAGCACGACTCGCAGCTCATCGCAGGTCTACGACCACCGGGGTCTCGTGGCATCGTGATCGGCTCTCCGCCCGAGATCGTGGTCAGGCTGACGAGGGCATGGGCTTTGCTCTACACACGCGGGCTCCCAACCGACCGCCGGGCGGCACGACGGGATGAGCTCGACTCGGACCTCTGGGAACACGAAGCATGGGCCGCTGTGACCGGTCGCAGCGCCGGGAGGATCGCGCTCGAGATTCTCGGGCGGCTCGTCGCCGGGATCCCGGCCGACCTCTCCTGGCGGCGGCTCGAAGGCCGCAACGCTCGGCATCAATCACCTCGATCAGCGGGAGGAGAAACAATGGACAACAGCGTGAATAGCGGGATGGTCGCCCTCACGAGCGTCGTCGGAATCGGCACGGTCGCGCTCGGGATCATGGTGACGTTCAGCGACGGAGAGCGGGCTGAGGGTGGGCTCCTCGTGGTCGCCGGCTTGCTCATCCTCGGCGGCCTCGTCGCCATGCACCGAGGCGTGCGAGGTGCTCGCGGCATCGTGGCACTCGGGACGATCGTGCCCGCGGCATTGGGGGTGTGGACGATCATCCTGCCGCTCGTCGCGATAGCGATCTTCGCCTGGTTGATCATCTCGCGCCGGGGTGGAGAGCCCCAGCCCGCGCCGGGTCATTAGGGAGAATCCCGCGGCGCTAGTGGCTGACGAGCTCCTTCAGCGCCACGATGGAGAGACCGAAGGAGAGGTTCACGACCACGACGGCGATCGTTGCGCCCCGGCCGAGCTGCTCCTTCCGGGCAAAGAGGAACCCCCACCAGACGAGAGCCGCGACTCCGTACCCGATCGCGATCAGGTACGCCGCTCGCGTCGCGATCAGGTCGAGGCAACCAGCGAGCAACGCGAGTGACGGGACGATCGCCGCCTGCAGAAGCGGCCACTGCCTTCCTGCGATCCGCCTCACGCCGGCAAACGTGAGCTTCTCGCCGCTGTCGCCACTGCGCCCGAGGGCGTCGGCGTAGACGTGGGCGAGCCAGAAGACGACGACCGTCGCCTCGACGATCCCGAGCGAGCGCCAGATCTCGTCCTGCCCGTCGGCGGCCGCGACGAGCGACGTGACGAGAATGATCCCGTAGATTGCTCCGGCGAGGTTGTCGCCGCGATCGAACACCCAACGGCGGATGCGCACCAACCCGCTCCCTACCCGCGGGCGATCCCGGCAACGATCTCGGCGGTCTCGGTCGGCGTCGTCCCGACGCGGATGCCCTTCGCCTCGAGCGCAGCCTTCTTCGCCGCGGCCGTGCCCGACGATCCGGAGATGATCGCGCCCGCGTGCCCCATCGTCTTGCCGGGCGGAGCGGTGAAGCCCGCGATGTAGGCGACGACGGGCTTCGTCAACTCGGCCTCGATGAACGCTGCTGCTTTCTCCTCCTCGTCGCCACCGATCTCACCGACCATGACGATGTACTCGGTCTCGGGGTCGGCCTGGAACTTTGCGAGGATGTCGACGAACGACGAGCCGACGACCGGATCGCCACCGATGCCAACGATGGTCGAGTTCCCGAGGCCCATCTGCGTCAGCTCGTGGCCGATCTGGTAGGTCAAGGTGCCCGAGCGCGAGACGAGCCCGATGTTTCCCGCGGTGAAGATCTCCGCCGGGATGATCCCGACGTTCGCCTTGCCGGGCGAGAGCGCGCCGGGGCAATTCGGCCCGATCAGGGTCACGCCGAGGTTGTGGACGTAGGTGTGGATGCGCAACATGTCGTGCGCGGGAACTCCCTCCGTGATGCAGATCACCGTCGCAATCCCCGCATCGACCGCCTCGTAGACAGCGTCGGCGGCAAACGGAGCGGGCACGAAGATCATTGCCGTGTTCGCTCCGTGCGCGGAGACCGCCTCGGCAACGGTGTTCAACACGGGGACGCCCTCGACGTCCTGGCCGCCCTTCCCTGGCGTCACGCCGGCGATGAGGTTCGTGCCGTACGCCCGGTTGCGCAGACCGTGGAAGCGCCCCTCGGAGCCGGTGAGGCCCTGCACGACGAGGCGCGTGTCGTCGTCGACGATGATCGACATCAGACAGGCACCGCCCTCAGCGCGATCCGGTCGAGCACGACGTGATCGCCGACCACCCGGTCGCCGAGGAGCTCGCGCACGCTCACGGCGTCGTCCTCGACACAGCCACAGCGGTCGAGCCACGGCTGGAACTCGATCGGCTTCTCGAAGAACTGCACGTCCTCCACCTCGAGGCCCGCCGCCTGGGCGAACGAGCGCCACTCGGCCTCGCTGTAGTTCCGCACGTGCGACGGGTCACGCAGCTTCTCGGCCGCCTCGACGTCGTCGCCCATGAAGCCGTTGTCGACGATCAGCACGGCGCTAGCCGCAACGCGCGCCATTTCGGCGACGGCCTTCGCCACATCCTCGTAGTGATGAGCAGCGACGCGCGTGACGACGAGGTCAAAGCTTTCTTCCGCGAACGGGAGATCCTCGGCGAAGCAGATGGCATCGGGCTTCATCCCGGGCGCGGGATCGCAGGTCACGACTTCGAGTCCGGCCGCACGACGCCTATGCGCGACGTGGCCGCCGCCCGTCGCGACGTCGAGCGCTGTCCGCGCACCGGTTGCCCACTCCACGATCAGGTCGAGGTCGGGACCTTCGCTATGCGCCTCGCTCGTGCGGTACATCTCGGCCCGGTCACTCCAGACGTCGGTCATGCCGCGAGCTCCACCGCACGCGTGGCCGCCTCGAGCATCGTGGGTGAGACATGAAGGTTGGCGGGAGCGGCCTCGGCGAGGATGCGCCGGCCCTCCTCTGCGTTCGTGCCGTCGAGCCGCACGACCATCGGCAGCTCGAGCTTCATCTCGTCGAGCGCTTGGAGAATTCCGCGCGCGACCTCGTCGCAGCGTGTGATCCCGCCGAAGATGTTGAAGAAGACCGCCTTCACCTGCGGATCCTGCGTGATCACGGAGAGCGCATCGACGACGCCCTGCGCGTCACCGCCGCCGCCGAGGTCGCAGAAGTTCGCCGGGCGCCCGCCCGCGAACGTGACCACGTCGACGGTCGACATGGTCAGGCCGGCACCGTTGCCGCAGACTCCGACCTCGCCGTCGAGCTTGACGTAGGTCACGTGCTTCGCGCGGGCAAGTGCCTCGAGCGGGTCGGCTGCATCCTCGTCGCGCATCTCGGCGATGTCGGGATGCCTGTAGAGGGCGTTGTCGTCGACGGTGAACTTCGAGTCGAGCGCCTTGACGATTCCGTCCGGCGTCACAATGAGCGGGTTCACCTCGCAGAGCATCGCGTCGAAGCGGACGAAGGCGTCGTAGAGCTGACCGATGATCTTCGCAATCTGCTTCTGCTCGGAGGGCTCCGTGACCCCGGCGCCGTAGACGAGACGCCGCGCCTGCCAGGGGTTGAAGCCCTCGAGTGGATCGACGTGGAGCCGGACGAGCGCGTCGGGCGTCTCGGCGGCGACCTGCTCGATGTCGATCCCACCCTGCGTCGTGAACATGAAGAGCGGCTTCTTGACGCCACGATCGAATGTCAGCGAGAGGTAGTACTCCTTCGCGATATCCGACGCCTGCTCGACCCAGAGCCGTTTCACGACATGACCCTTGATATCGAGGCCGATGATGTTCTTCGCGTGCTCCTCCGCCTCGTGCGCGTTCCGGGCGAGCTTCACGCCCCCCGCCTTGCCGCGTCCGCCCGTCAGCACCTGAGCCTTGATCACAACGGGGCCACCGAGAACCTCGGCAGCCTGTCGTGCCTCGCCGGGAGTCGTCGCGAGGCGGCCGTCGCCGACGGGAATCCCGACGCGCCGGAACAGCTCCTTGCCCTGATACTCGTAGAGATCCATGGGCTCGGAGCCTACCTGCGTGCTTGTGCGACGATCAGCGTCATGCGACCGTCCCTCGTTTCCGTGCTCGTTGCGCTGATCGCCCTCGCGTCCGCAGGGTGTGCGTCGCAGGCAGTCACCGTCCCGACGACCATCAAGGCGCCTCCCCAGACAGCCCGGCTCGACTGGAAGGAGCAGTATCCGAGCACGAATCCCTCGCTCGTCTTCGGCGTGTCGCAGTTCACGGTTACGCGCGACGGGTGGAAAGCCGACATCTCGGTCGAGAACACCTCGAACATCGGGTGGATCGTGGGCGACCCTCGCTTCCCGTCCTATCGCGAGTTCGGCGTGTTGCTCTTCCGAAACGACGACCTGAAGGATCTCGAGCGGCGGAGTCGTGACGGCGACGTTCCCGGACTCCGTGCCGCAACGAGCACCACGCCTTCTCTCCCCGAGACGATCAAGCCCGGCGAGACGTGGCGCGGGACGATCGCTGCTCCAGGCGCCCTCGCGGGCGGCCTATGGGTTCGGATCGCCTTCGGACCGTTCTCCGCCGACGGCAAGCCTCCCGAGGACGCTCAGACGCCCGTCGTCTGGTACACCGATCACGCATACAAGCTCGAAGCGGTCGAGGCGGATCCGGCCTGAGGCGTGCACGGGCCAAGCTCCGACCCATCGGAAAGCAGTATGAGAGACTCGCCTTTTTGCTCACGCTGGGACGTCGTTGAAGAAGTGGTTGCCACTGGTCGCCCTCGCGGGCGCGCAGTTCATCACGGTTCTCGACCAGATCGGTGATGAACGTCTCGGTCAGTCAGCTCGTCGCAGACTTCGACACGACCGTCACGAGGGGCACGACCGTAAGGGCGCCTACGCGATCATCGGCGGCGTCGCAGGCGCGGGCATCGCGATCGGCCCGATCCTCGGAGGTTGGGCAACGACGGAGCTGAGCTGACGCGTGGTGTTCGTGGGCGAGGTCGTGATCGTCCTCGGCATCCTGGCGATGACCCCCTTCGTCCACGACGCTGTCCGCGACGGCGCCAAGCCCCGTTTCGACCTCCTGGGTGCGATCCTCTCGGCCGTCGGCCTCGGCGCGGTCGTTCTCGGCACGCTCCAGGCGAGCACCTGGGGGTGGCTGAAGCCGAAGGACTCCCTCATCGAGCCGTTCGGGTTCTCGCTGACCTTCTTCGTCGTCGCGGCCGGCGGCGTACTGCTGTGGGCGTTCGTCCGCTGGCAGCGGCATCGGGAGAAGACGGGCACCGACCCGCTGGTGCACCTCGACCTGTTCAAGACCCCACCGGTGCGATCCGGGCTAATCGGGATGCTCTCCCAGAACCTGATCCTGATGGTGTTTTCTTCACCGACCCGCTCTACCTGCAGATGGTGCTCGGCCTCGACGCGCTCGAGACCGGCATCAAGATGCTGCCTGTATCGGTGATGATGTTCATCGCGGCCGCCGCCGGCTCGCGCCTTTCGGGCCGGTTCCCCGTGCGCTCTATCGTCAGAGCGGGCCTCGTGATCACCGGCCTCGCCGCCGTCATCCTCCTCGCGACGATCGACCCCGAGCTGAACGAGCGAGGATCGCCATCTCGGTGGGCGCGTTGGGGCTCGGCATGGGGCTCCTCGCCTCCCAGCTCGGCAACGTGGTGCAGTCATCGGTGGACGCGTCGGGCCGCAGCGAAGCCGGCGGCCTGCAGTTCACCGGCCAACAGCTCGGCTCGTCGCTCGGCATCGCCCTGATCGGTGCGGTCGTCCTGACCGGCCTGACGTCGGTGTTCCTGTCGGACGTCGAGTCGGATCCCGCCATCAACGACAAGGTCGCGTCCCTGGTGAGCGTGGCCGTCGGGACCGGGATCGATTTCGTCTCGACCGACCAGATCGAGGCCGCCGCGCGGAACGCCGGGCTCAGCGATGCCGAAACCACAGCGCTCGTCGGCGACTACGAGGATGCCCAGCTCCAGTCGCTCAAGCTCGCGCTCCTGCTCGCTGCGTTCCTCGCCCTCGGCTCGCTCGTGTTCACCCGCGATCTCCCGCACACGGTTCCGCCCAACGGGGTGGAAGCCACAGCCGCGATCGGCGCGACATGACGATTACGATTGAGCGGCTGAGAGCAGCGCCCTCGGCCTGACGTCGACGGCTCGTGCCGGTAGCCTCGCACGATGGACGCAATCGTCGTCGATAGCCTCGAGAAGACGTACGGCAGAGGTGTCAAGGCGCTCGACGGAATCCGGTTTTCCGTCCCCGAGGGTGAGGTCTTCGGGCTGCTCGGCCCGAATGGAGCCGGCAAGTCGACGACCGTTCGGATCCTCGCCACGTTGACAACGGCCGACGCCGGGAGCGCCACGGTGGCGGGCCACGACGTCGCTCGCGAGGCGGGCGCCGTGCGACGCGCGATCGGCTACGTCCCGCAGGCCTCGGGCGTCGACCGCGAGGCGACGGGGCACGAGAACCTGATCCTCCAGGGTCGGTTGCAGGGCATGCGCGGCTCCGACCTCGAGCGGCGCTCCGCCGACCTGCTCGAGACGTTCGGCCTCTCGGACAAGGCGAACGCGCTCGTGAAGACGTACTCGGGCGGGATGAAGCGGCGACTCGACGTGGCAATGGGTCTCGTCCACCGTCCGCAGGTTCTCTTTCTCGACGAACCGACGACGGGCCTCGACCCGGAGGCGCGCGCCGCAATGTGGGAGGAGCTCGAGGCGCTTGCCTCTGCCGAGCGCCTGACGATCCTGCTCACGACGCACTACCTCGAGGAGGCCGACCGGCTCGCCCGCCGAGTCGCGATCGTCTCGAAGGGGAAGGTCGTCGTCGAAGGAACACCCGAGTCCCTGAAGAGCGAGCTTCGCGGCGACGCCGTCACCGTCGAGCTCGATGGAACTGACACGAATCGTGCGGCCGACATCGCCCGCGATCTCGTCGGCGTCCACGAGGTGACGAAGGACGGACGCAGAATTCATCTTCGCGTCGACCAGGGCGCTCAGGCCGTACCGGTGATTCTCGCGGCGCTCGACAGCGCGGGCTCGGGCGTGCAGTCCGTCACGGTCTCGCGGCCCTCCCTCGACGACGTCTATCTCCATTACACGGGTCGCGACTTTCGTGCCGACGACGGAGAGTCACGATGACCGTCGTCACTCAGACGCTCATTCTCTGCGCACGCGTCCTGCGCAATCTCTCGCGCCAGCCGATCTGGATCGCCGTGATGATCGTGCAGCCGATGTTCTGGCTGCTTCTCTACAGCCAACTCTTCAAGCGGATCACCGATCTCCCGGGCTTCGGGGGCGTGTCGTATGTCGACTACCTGACCCCCGGCGTCGCGATCATGACCGCGTTCTTCTCCGGCTCATGGGCAGGAATGGGGATGATCGAGGATCTCGATCGCGGCGTCCTGGAGCGATTCCTCGCGACGCCCGCGAGCCGTGCGGCGATCGTCTTCGGCCGGATCCTCCAGGCCGCGATCATCGCCACACTGCAGGCTCTGTTGATCCTTCTCGTCGGCCTCCTGCTCGGTGCGACGAACGGTGGTGTGATCGGTTGGATGGTGATCCTGCTCGCCGCGTTCCTCACCGCAGCCGGGTTCGCCGGCCTGTCGCACGGGATCGCGCTTCGCACGCGGCAGGAGGCGTCGATGATCGCCGTCGCGCAGTTCATCAGCCTGCCGCTGCTGTTCTTCTCTTCGCTTCTGATCGCGCGCACCCTGATTCCCGACTGGATGCAGACCGCGTCACTCCTGAACCCCGTCGAGTGGGCCGTCCGCGCCGCGCGCGGTGAGGCCATCCCCGGCACCGACTGGGGCGAGATGGGAACCTTCCTGCTTCTGCTCGCTGGTTTTCTCGTCCTGACGACCGCGTTTGCGACAAGAAGTTTCCGCTCCTACCAGCGCACGCTCTGACCCAAGCAGCGTCAGGCTCGGCACGTCTGCCCGTTTAGAGCGATTGCGCGGTGGGCCGGATCAGTATCTCGTTCACATCCACGTGGGGAGGCTGCGTCAGCGCGAAGAGGACGGCCCTCGCGACGTCATCGGCCTCGAGCGGCGCCTCCGACGGCACCTTGTCGAAGAACGGCGTGTCGACCATGCCGGGCGCGATCACGGTGACCCTGACCCCTGTTCCGTCGAGCTCCTGCCGCGCCGACTCCCCCATCGCGTGCACCGCGTGCTTCGTAGCCGAGTAGAGCGATCCCGGAAGGGCCCGGCGGCCCGCTACAGAGCCTGTCAGGAGCAGGTGGCCCTTCGACTCCTTCAGAGCCGGGAACGCGGCCCGGATCGTCAAAGCGGCGCCGAATACGTTCGTGAGCACCATGTCGCGCCAGTGCTCGGGCGTCTCGGCGAGGAAACCTCTCGCGGCACCGAAGCCGGCGTTTGCCCAGGCCGCATCGAGGCACCCGAAGTGCTCGAGCGCGACCGTGACGGCCGCCTGCTGGTCGGCCCACTCGGTCACGTCACATTCGACGGCGACAGCGACGTCTGGGCCACCGAGCTCGGAGGCGAGCTCGTCGAGCTTGTCGATCGAGCGCGCAGCGAGCACGAGGCGCCATCCCTCGCCCGCGAGCACGCGCGCCGTTACCGCACCGATCCCAGTCGAGGCACCGGTGATCAGGATGACGGGAGACGAATCGCTCACGCTGCCGACTCTAGCGATGCGACCCACAGAGCCGTCGGCTCGGACTCGGCACCACAACTTGCCGGAGCTGCCGGCCCTTCCCGGTGCTCGACGCGCACCGCAACGTCGCCGAGGGGCGTGGAGAACGTGACCCGATCCCCGTCGTCGGCCGCAAGGGCGAGCCCGTCGATTCCGTCCCAGCCCGTCACAGCACGAGCCGCAGCCTCGGCCGCCTGCACTCTCGGCGAAAAGAGGGTCCGGCCCCGGTGATCGCATCCCTTCCCCAGGCGCCTCGCACCTCCACGAGCAGCCAATCCGTGCCCTGCGTTGCCGTTCCTGCGAGAGGCTCACCGGCCGCGAGCGACAGTTCCGAGCAGGTCGGGCCTATCGTCACGCCGGCAACCTGTCCGCAAGGAGACGCCCGAGCGCCGGGTCGATCCCGAGCTCGGCGGCAAATACGCGATACTCGGCGAGCGCCTTCGCACGATCGCGTCCGGGTCGTGCAACGGCGCGGAGGAGGACATTCTTCGGCGTGTGCTCGAGCTCGACGAACTCGACGACCTGCACGTCGTACCCGACCGCACCGAGGAGTTGCGCACGTGCGGCGTCCGTCACCTCGGCGGCGAACCGCTCCCTGAGTGT
>JAJAZN010000060.1 GCA_026785685.1 Thermoleophilia bacterium | reverse complement strand
CTCGGGAGCCTGACCCGGCCCGCACCGCGTGAGAGGTGCTGGGACAACCTGAAAACTGCTCCGTTGTCAAGTCTTGCGGGGAATGGAAATGTCCTGCAAAGTTCCGCCTACATGAGCGACAGTCCCCTGCCCACGACCGCCGTCGACCTCCCGCTACGACCGCAGGACGAGGTGTCCTGCCGCCGCTGCGAGGTGCATTGCGACAAGGTGGTCTACCCGGGGGCGTGCGTCGAGCGGGCATGCGCATTCGTCTACGCGTACGAGGCGTTCGGGCACACCTACATGGGCTGCATGCAGCGCGTGTTCGACGTCGAGATCGATCTCGACCTGCTGCGCGCAGCCGAGAAGCGAAGCGAAGGCTTCGGCGCGGTCGTCGCGCGACGGGTTCCTCTGCCGATGTGCCACTCTGAGGTCGCGTCGTGTTACGAGCAGCGGGGTGACGACGTCGGCTGCCGCAACCCCGAGTTCTTCGAGATGCCGGTCGCGAGCCCGAGCTTCCGGGTGTTCGCGCAGATCGAGCCGTAGAGGAAGGCTCGATGGAAGAGCGTATCGAGCCTTCCTCTACGGCTTTGCTTGTTGCAGGCTTCGCCTGTTCCTGAAGTAGCGAACCTACGGTGTGCTACGGGTCGGTGGCCGGCTTCAGCCGGTCGCCCGGGTTCACGCAGCGTGAAGCGCTCGCAGATGCGCAACCTCGGCCGCGTCCGGGCCGTGCCCGTGGGGACCGGGCGTCTCGAGGATCGCCGGCAGATCCTGAAACCCGGGCTGGGCCAGGAACGTCCGCAGGCCGGTGTCGCCGATCAACCCTGCGCCGGTCGTCTCGTGGCGATCGAGGTTGGAACCGAGCGGCGCCTTCGAGTCGTTGACGTGCAGGCAGCGAAGCCGGTTGAGCCCGATCCGATCGTCGATCTCTGCGACGGCGGCGTCGAGAATCACCTTGTCGGTGACATCGACGCCGGAGACGTACCAGTGGCATGAATCGAGGCACAATCCGAGCCGGGGGTGGTGGTCGAGCGCGTGGTGGATCGCAGCGAGCTCGTCGGTCGAGCGTCCGATCGTGCCGCCGGCGCCGGCCGAGTTCTCCATCAGCAGCCAGAGGTCGTCGGTTGTCAGCTCGAGCAGCTCCTTCAGAGCGGGTACGACATGCTCGAGACCCGCCTCGAACCCGGCCCCGAGGTGCGAGCCGACGTGGAAGATGACGCCTTCGGCGCCGATCGCGGAGGCCGCCTCGAGTGACGATCGCATCGCGGCGACCGACTTCCCGTAGATCACCGGATCCGGGCTTGCGAGATTGACGAGGTAGAGCGCGTGACAGACGACGCTCTTGATCCCCGCCTCCTCGCGGCGCTCCCGGAAGCGGGCGATCGCCTCGGGCGTGTGGTTCGTCGGCCGCCACATCCGCGGGCTCTGGGTGAAGACCTGAACGGCGTCACAGCCCAACGCCTCCGCTCGGTCGATCGCCTGCCAGATCCCGCCGGAGGATGAGACGTGAGCGCCGAAGAGCATGGTCTTACGCTACCGGCGTCGGGTGTTTGCGTCGCTCTCTCGCGAGGAGAGAACCTGGGTACGCTGAAGTCCTCGCTCTCTCGCTCCGATCGGTCTGGGCGATCAGGGCACTAGCGGCCGTTGTTGCCGACGCGCCTACAATGCCCGCCTGATGACCGTTCGCGTCCGCATGGCACCCAGCCCGACCGGCTTCCTCCACATCGGAGGGGTGCGCACCTTCCTGTTCAACTGGCTCTACGCCCGCGGCCACGGTGGCGAGTGTCTCCTACGCATCGAGAACACCGACACGAGCCGCGAGGCCGCAGACTCGGTCGGGCAGATCGAGGAGTCGTTGCGCTGGCTCGGGATCGACTGGGACGGTGAGATGCGCTTCCAGCTCGACGGCGCCGATCGCTGTCGCGCCGAGGCGGCACGCCTCGTTGCGGAAGACAAGGCGTACGAGGACGACGGCGCGATCCGGATCCGAATGCCGAAGGAGGGCGTCGTCGCGTGGGACGACGCGATCAAGGGCAGGATCGAGTTTCCGGCCGACCAGCTCGAGGACATGGTCATCCTTCGCTCGGACGGGCGACCGGTCTACAACTACGCCTCTCCGGTCGACGACTGGGTCGACGGGATCACACACGTCATTCGCGGCGATGACCACGTCTCGAACACGCCGAAGCAGATCGTTGTGCTCCAGGCGCTCGGTGCCGAGCTTCCGGTCTATGCGCACGCCCCGAACGTCTTCGGTGAGGACGGCAAGAAGCTCTCGAAGCGGCACGGCGCGGTCTCGGTCGGCGAGTTCCGCGAGGCCGGATACATCGCGCCCGCGCTGATGAACTTCCTCGCCCTGCTCGGCTGGGCACCCGACGGTGAGACGACGATCATCTCCCGGGACGAGCTGATCGAGCGCTTCACCCTCGAGCGCGTCGGCTCGAGTCCGGCCACGTTCGACTACGCCAAGCTCGACTGGATGAATGGGGTCTACCTGCGCGATCTCGGTCGAGACGCCTACGCTGATGCTCTGCTCACGTTCCTCCTCGAGCAGGGGAGCGAGTGGGACGAGGCGCGGATTCGCGAGGCGGCACCGATCGTGCAGGAGAAGATCGGACGGCTGGGCGAGTTCGCAGACTTCGTGGGTTTTCTCTTCGGGGATGTCGCCCCGGATCCGGCCTTGCTCGACGAGACGGTGCTCACCGAGGCTGCGACCCGGCTCGAGACCGTCGAGCCGTGGGACGCGGCGACGATCGAGGTGGAACTGAAGGCTCTCTGTGAGCGGCTCGGGGCCAAGCCGAAGACGGTCTTTCTCCCGATTCGCGTGGCGGTCACGGGCTCACGGATCTCCCCTGGGCTCTACGAGAGCATCGAGCTACTCGGGCGCGATGCCACGCTCGCGCGTCTCCGACACGGGGCGTCGATCGCGGGATGACGGCGTCGGGAAGCGCGCTCGTCACGGGAGCTGCGAGCGGCATCGGTCGCGCAATCGCCGAACGGCTCGTCGCCGACGGATGGAAGGTTCTCGCTGCCGACCTTGCTCCCGATCCGAACGGCCCCGGCGAGCCGTTCGCGGCCGACCTCTCG
>JAJAZN010000059.1 GCA_026785685.1 Thermoleophilia bacterium | reverse complement strand
GTTCACGTCCCGCATCCCTCTCTCCTATCTGCGCCGCTTGTCATCGACCGCGCTTGAACGTTGAGCCAGCTCGATTGTCGTCCGGATAGGGCGAGTAGATTTCTCCAGTGTTCATGAGCACCGTGGTGTCCTGACGATCATCGAGGCCGAAGTCTGCGAAGTGGGTGATCCGTCCGAACTGCCTGGGCGGCGGCGAATCGAACGTCATCACGAGGCCGAATGGCGGGTGCGCGATCTCGCTCTTGATGATCATGCCGCATGTCTCGAGATTCATCTCTCCGCTCACTCCGCTCATCCGCGAGAGATTGCCTCGCAGAAGGGTGGCGTAGATCTGATATTCCTTAGGTAGGTAGCCCCGTCGTGCCTCTGTCGAGGGCGAAATTGACGAGCGCAGGGTTCCTCTCGGCGAACGATGGCGAGTTCGCGGAAAAGATCATGGTCACGACCTGCTTGATGAAACGCAGCGGCCTGATACCAACGAATTTGATCGCCGCGAGGCCCGCGTCCGCGAATCTTCCAGCTGGAACGCTCCCGAGTCTAGGATCCCAGGATCCACCGCTCAGCCACTCGGTGAAGTCGTGACTAACCGCTGGCCCCTTGTTGTACGCGGCGTGCGGTGGCAAGTGCTCGAAGGTGTTACGGAGCGGCCCTGTTGGTGGGGAACGAGGCGGCCTGAACGATGGCCATCGCGGGATGGGGCCGACCGCGCATGTCGCCGATGGGCATCATCGTCGTGCCGTGCGTCTGGCACTCCGATGATGGGCGTCGGCTGATCAGAACGGGATGTGGTCGTACTTCGATCGGTTTGGATGGCCGTCGGGTAGGCGTGCGGCGACTACGCGCCAATGCGCGTCCAGCGCCGCGAGGAAGTGCTCGCACTGGTCGACGAGGTCTCGGGCTGTCGAGATCTCAGGTGGCTCGCGTGGGCGCAGAGCCTTGTTGATCGCGGGAAAGGTGTTCACGAGCGCTCGCGCCGCAAACAGGATCGCGGCTTCGAGCGAAGCGAGCGCCGCGAGCCGATGAGCGAGCAGATTGTCGTCGAGGATCGGCGGCGTCACCGGTCTCTCTCCCGGGTATCCGCTTCAATGACGAGGGTGACGACATCGCGCTCGACGAGCTTCTTCTTCTTGCGCGCGGTCTCGCGGAGTGCGGCGGCGGCGAGGCGGTCGAGGTCCCGCATGGCGCCGACGGTGGCCTCGTGGAGCAGCACGGTGGCGTCGGACGCGAACACCTCTCGGGTACAACCGGCGCGCTGCATGCGAAGGCGTAGATACTCGCTCGTGTCGTCGGGCGTGAGCGAGCTGACTTCGAGTCGGTGGTGGATGCGCGAGTAGAGCGACCGATTGCGACGGAGCGCCAGCCGATCGCGAAGCTTGGGAAGCCCGACGAGGATCAGCGAGAGCAACGCGCGGCTGTCCCACGCGTAGTTGAGCAAGATGTGCAAGTGGTCGAGCGTGTCCTGGTGGAGGAGGTGCGCCTCGTCGATCAGGAACACGGGATGGATGCGCTCCTCGGCACGCTCCTCGACGTGGCGGCTGATCGCGTAGAACAGGCTGCCGGCGGTCGCCGCCGGTGCGAGGCCGAGCGCGACGCAGAGCTGGCGGTAGAAGCCGCGGCGACCGAGCGTGGCATTGTGGTGGTAGGTGAGTCGAAACCCGGCGGCTGGGATGCGGTGGCGAAGCGCACGAAGGACACAGGTCTTGCCGACGCCCGGCTCACCGACGAGGACGATCGAGGCATGCTCGGTCAGCGCATCGAGGAGCGTATCGACGACGATCTGCTTGGAGGTCGGCAGCCACAATTCCCCGTCGGGAACCTCCTTCGAAAACGGCGGCTCGTTGAGCGCGAAGTGGGCGAGATAGGAGGTCGTCATGATCAGTCCTCCTCGGGCGCGCGGTGACGGGGCGGCCGACCGACGAGGCGATCGAGGAGTGCGCCGGCTGGATCGAACGGCGTCGCGTCGTCGGTCTCGCTCTCGGGCGCGGGCGCGGGTCGCTTGCGCCGCATCTTGCCGGCGGCGATGGCGTCGACGGGACGAAGCACGTAGCGGTGCCCGTCGTGCTCGACCACGGGCGCCGCGGTGCCCGTGAGGTCGACGGCGATCGTGACCAGGCATCCGGAGAGGAAGCTCTGGTCGAGCTGCCACGGCACGCCCGCGATATCGACGGTGCCGTCCTTACGAACGCGGCGGCGCGCGCGAATCGTGAGCGCGACCGTGAGCTCGGACTCCTTGACCACGCGCGTACGCGCACCGGCCCAGACCTCTGCCGGCGTCTTGCCGAGCAGGCCGCCGTGCGGCGCCTTGTGATAGTGCTCGTCGAGAAACGCGAGCAGCCGAGCCTGCACGTCGTGCAGCGACGTCATCGTGCCGAGGTGATCCAGGCATCCCTCGCGCAACGTCCTCCAGAACCGCTCCATTTTACCGCGTGCGGGTGCGTCGTAGGGCCGGGCGTGGATCAGCGTGACGCCCAACCGCTCACAGCCGATCCGCAACGCCTCGCCGCGGTACGTGGAACCATAGTCGAGGTTCTGTGCCCGTGATCCTGGGGCGATTCAAGGCATCACGTGGACGAACCTCCAGTC
>JAJAZN010000058.1 GCA_026785685.1 Thermoleophilia bacterium | reverse complement strand
TGAGGATGCTGCGATATGTTTTTTCATCGCAGGATCCTCAACCGAGGGGTCGCGGGGAACCGGAGGTTGCCGGCGTCAGGTTCAGGCGGAGCCTGCAGTGGATATTTGGTTGAGGATGCTGCGATATGTTTTTTCATCGCAGCATCCTCAGCACCGCAAGCACGCGGCGGTGGTCGTCCGTCGAGGCCGGGAGGTCGAGCTTCGTGAAGATGCTCGTCACGTGCTTCTCGACCGCGCGCAGGGTGACGAACATCCTGTCCGCGATCGCCTGATTCGAGCGACCCTGTGCGATCAGCTCCATCACCTCGCGCTCACGTGGCGTCAGAGCGTCGAGTGGGTCGTTTGTCCGTCGGCGACCGAGGAGTTGGCTCACTACCTCCGGGTCGAGCGCCGAGCCGCCCTCTCCGACCCGGCGCACGGCCGACGCGAACTCCTCCAGGTCGGAGATGCGGTCCTTCAGGAGGTAGCCGACCCCGTCCGCACCGTCTTCCAGCAGTCCGATCGCATACGCGGGCTCGACGTACTGGGAGAGCACGAGGACGCCCGTGTCGGGGAAGCGCTCGCGGATCGTCCGCGCGGCCACGAGCCCCTCGTCGGTGTGCGTCGGCGGCATGCGAATATCGACGATCGCGATCTCGGGTTTGTGGAGAGCGACGTGCCGGAGCAGATCGTCGGCATTGTCGGACTGTGCGGCGACCTCGAATCCCGCCTCGCCGAGCAGTCGAGCCACACCCTCGCGGAGCAGCACCGAGTCCTCGGCGATCACTACGGTCATCGCATTACCGAGCATCGCGATCGTGTTCCGCAGCGGCGGGAAGTCGCGCGGAAGGCCGTCCGCGAGAACCTGGTAGATGTGCTCGGGCTCGGGCAGGCCTGCGAGGCGATGGTTGCCCAGATCGCGCACGGCAAACGGTGTCGGCTCAGATGCTGTCGCGGAAAGCAGGATCTGTCCACCGTGTCCGGCCGACCCGATCCGTGCCGCGCGGTGGACGTCGATTCCCGTGTACCCATCCTCGGTGACGAGGGGCTCTCCCACGTGGATCCCCATCCGCACGCGCACGTCCCGTGCGTCGGGCCAGGCGTGCTCGATCAGTCCTCGCTGCGCTCCAACAGCTGCCGCCGTGGCCGCGTCGAGCGTCGCGAAGGCCGCGAACAGCTCGTCGCCGGGCGCGTCGATGACGGCTCCACCGTGCTCGGCGACGCTTCCTCGCAGGATCCTGCGGACATCGTTCAGGATCGTCGCATAGAGCTCGCCCGTCTCGTGGACGAGGCGGGTCGAGCCTTCGATATCGCAGAGGAGGAAGGCAACGGTGCTTTCGCTCTCGGTCATTGCGGCGAGTCTACGGCAGTCACCTGGATCACTTCTACCGGTATCTCGGCGGAGATCCGTGTCCCCTCGCCGGGGCGACTATCGACGCGCAGCGTCCCGTCGAGCGCCGCAACACCGTCGGCCAGCCCGTTCAGCCCGGTGCCTCGCGCCGGGTCTGCGCCGCCGATCCCGTCGTCGATGACCGTGACGGTTACCCAGTCGTCTCCCGCCTCGACGCGAACATCAACGCTCGTCGCCGATGCGTACTTGACGACATTGGCGAGCGACTCCGAGATGACGTAGTACACCGCAGCTTCGATCGGAGCCGGTAGTCGATCGGGAGGGAGGCTGATCTGGATCGGGAGGGGCGTGCGTACTGCGAGTGCTTCGATCGCGGCCAGGAGACCCTGGTCGGTGAGCACCGCCGGGTGGATCCCCCGCGCGAGCTCGCGGAGCTCCTCGAGCGCGGCGGCAAGCTCGGCACGGGAGCCCACCATCACCTGTCTGGCTCCGGCGGGATCGGTGTCGAGGAGCGACTCGGCGAGCCGCAAGGAAACGGACAGCGAAACGAGACGCTGCTGGGCGCCGTCGTGAAGGTTGCGTTCGAGCTTGCGTCGCGCCTCTCCGGCCGCCTCGATGATGCGGGAGCGGGAGGCGCGGATCTCCGCTTCCTGACGTTTTCGCTCGGTGATGTCCACGCCCGAGAGCAGCACGAGCGACGCCCTTCGACCGGTGACATCGTCGATCGGCGTCGCCGTCCAGGCCACATCGATCAGGCCTCCCTGACTCAACCAGCGAGACTCCTTCTGGGGCATCGCCACCCCGTTCGCGGCACCGGCGATCATCATCGAGGCGACGTACGCGTCGGCCGGATCGATGAAGTCGAGCACGCTCCGCCGTACGATCTGGCTGTCGTCCCAGCCGAGCGTCTTCCGGAAGGCATTGTTGACCCCCGCCCGCGCCGCGTCGTAGCCGGCGTCGACGATCAGGCCTTCGCTGTCGACGACGACGACCAGGCTCGGGATCGCCTGCATGAGCGTCCCGGTGATGTCGCGCTCGCGCTGGAGCTGAACCTCACGCTGCTTTCGCTCGGTGGTATCGATGCCGCCGGCGACGATGCTCGTGACCCGGCCTGCCGCGTCGGTCACAGGTGCGCTGCCCCACTCGATCACGCGGGGCTCGCCTCTGGCGTTCGTGAAGGTGTTCTCGTAGTGCGAGGACGGGAAGTCCGGCGCCGCTTCGTGGAAGCGGGCCTGCATCGCCTCACGCTCAGACTCATCGATGAAGACGTCCCAGAAGAACCGTCCTCGCAAAGCGTCCCCCTCCGGCAGGCCGCTCGCCTCGACGGTCGCGCGGTTCTGGTTGCGAATTCGGCCGTCCGTCCCCAGCACGACGAGCAGGCTCGGGGCCGTGTTCGCGACGGTTTCGAGGTAGAGGAACTGCGACCGAAGATCGGCCTGGAGCCTCGCGTTCTCGATCGGAAGACTCGCGCCTGCGGCGATGAGCCCGACGAGGTCAGGCTCGGAGTCGAGCGCCGGATCGTGCACGAGGGCGGCGATCTGTCGTCCTCCACGCTCGACCATCGTCACCGAGCGACTTTCGGAGGCGACGGGTGACGCGGCCTCGCGTCCAAGCTCGTCGACCCAGCGGTTGAGCGGTTCGATCCAGTAGACGATCTCGAGTGTCGGATCGTGGAGGGCGTCGGCGAGCACGTCCCGGAGCGGGACACCTGCGTCCAGCGACAGGAGCATCTTTGCGGCCGAAGCCTGGTCGAGCCGGGTCCGGAGTACCCCCGCGAGGAAGGTCATCGGAACGATCGCAAACCAGAGGAGGAACAGGTACCAGGCGACGGAGTAGGCGCGGCTTGCGATCTGATCTGTCGCGACGGAGAACGCCAGCAACAGGACAGCGATCGTGCTGGATGCGTAGACCGGGCCGAGGGCTCGGCGGCTCGTGGGCGACGCCTTGCGCCACCGGCCGACGAGGATCACGACCACGGTCACGAGCAGGACGGCGGCTATCGCCGATCCCGCGGTGGTCACAATGGCGGTCGCGGTCTCCGAGTCAACAACTGCTATCGCGCTTGCCGGGCACTCGTCACAGTGTGTTGCCGGAGAGCTGTCGAACAGCGCGACGAGGAGGTTCCCGCCAATCGCGACGAGGGCGCCGACAACGACGATGAGCCTGTCGCGTTTGCAGAGAACACCGTTCGGATACGCCAGCACGAGAGCTGCGAAGCACACGAGGGCCAGGTTTCCGAGGATGAATCCGGCCGTCCAGAGCTCCGAGCTGTTCGACCCGCCGAGCGCCGCGATGAACCAGAGGTAGCCGATCGAGGCAAGCCACGCACCGGTGTTGTTCGCAGGGCGGCGCCACGTCGCGACCAGGCCCGCCGCGACGAATGTCAGGCCGGCGGTGACCGAAATCGTGGCTGTGAGCCACGGCCCGCCAGTGCGACCACTCGACGCGATGATCGCTGCCGCGAGGGCGGCTTCCGTCAGCGCGACGGCTGCCGCGATACCGAATCGTAGCGCCCTCACGGGAGCAGAGCCACGACGGCTGCGCCCGAGAGCTCGGCCTTCGGTACGAACCCCCGCGCTCCACTCGACCCGATCAGCGATCCGAAGTCCGTCGCATCTCGACTCGAGGTGAGCACGATCGACGTGGTTTCGAGGTCGCCGCACTCGACACAGACGTCAAAGCCGGTCATGTCGGGGAGTTGGACGTCGAGGAGCACCACATCGGGACGAAGCCGACGCAGCGTCTCCAGTCCGGTGGCCCCGTCTTCGGCCTCCCCGACGACCGTGAACCCGTCCGCCTCGAGAATTGCTCGCGCCGAGGCGCGAAAGCTCGGGTGGTCATCGACGATGAGCACGGTGTGCGTCACGGGTCAATCGTGGCAGATCAAGGGGCCGGAGCGCAGTACGGTGAACCGCACTCCTTGGGCAATTGCGGAACGCGCGCTGCGCAATGCGAGGAAGACGGGCCAAACGAGAGCGCAACTGCGGCATACTCCCGCGATGAACACACCTACCGAGATCACGTCGCACGACCGCATCCTCGCCGACCGCGCTCGCTACGTGAGCGCAGGCGTCTCGACACCAAAGCTCGTCGTCTCCCACGCAGACGGCGCTCGCGTCACCGACGTCGACGGCCGTACCTTCCTCGATTTCGCAGGCGGCATCGGCTGCCAGAACACGGGCCACCGCTTCGCGCCGGTCGTCGACGCGATCAAGGCACAGGCCGACGACTACCTCCATCAGTGCTTCATGGTCGGCGTCTACGAGCCGTACGTCGAGGTCTGCCGCCGCCTGGCCGAGCTGTCTCCCTGTGCGGGCGAGCAGCAGAAGTCGCTGCTCGTCAATTCGGGCGCCGAGGCCAACGAGAACGCGGTCAAGATCGCGCGCTCGGCGACCGGGCGGCCTGCCGTCGTCGTCTTCGACAACGCCTTCCATGGCCGCACACTGCTGACGATGACGATGACAGCCAAGGTAAAGCCGTATAAAGCAGGATTCGGACCGTTCGCGCCCGAGGTCTACCGCGCTCCGGTGCCGAACCCCTACCGCGGAGTCACGACCGATCACGCGATCGCGGGCCTGAAGCAGCTCTTCAAGGCCGAGGTCG
>JAJAZN010000057.1 GCA_026785685.1 Thermoleophilia bacterium | reverse complement strand
CGCCCCGGCGACGAAGCGTCATTCTGATTCGAGCTCTAACTCGCTGCTCTGCACGTTGAGGCCCGGCCAGACGCTGCTTCCCCCCGAGACGATGCACGGTCTTGCGCATCATCTGCGCCAGTATCCGGATCTGACGATCGCGACGCCGAAGCAACGACGCGCCGCCGCCGATCTGCTCGGTCGGGCGCGGAAAGCATCGGTGCGCTGGCGCGACATCGACGTCGCAGCGACGCGTGGCTTCGATACCCATCTCGCCGTTCGCGCCCCGGCCGACGACTCGGTCGGATACCTCCACGCTGAGCACCGCCGGAACAGTGCGGATTCCCGTGATCTCGACCCGGCGCGCCCGGAGTCGCTCATCTATGCGACGGAGCCGGGCCGGAAGCCCCGGCTCGTCGGTGTCATGTACAGCGTCGCGCGTGGTGTTCTCGGCAGGACCCCCGGCGGTCCCGTGACCCGCTGGCACTCGCACATCGTCTGCGTGAAGGGGATCAAGCGAGGGCTCACGCCCCGACCCGACGGCACGTGCCCGGTCGGCGCGAAGAAGGCGCAGGGGAGCGAGATGCTCCACCTCTGGTTCACGAAAGACCTTCGCAGTGCGTTTGCGGTGCACGCGCCGGTGCCGGAGCTCTGCCGAGACGGACTGCTCACGGAGAGGGCCTGCCGAGCCGGGGCGCATCGCCGCGAGATGTGAAGATCCTGCTAGGGCGATTGCGTTTCGCCTGCCCCGTGCGTACTCTCGGCCCGTGCGCCTTGCTGCTTCGCTGATCGGACTGACGTTCGCCTCATCGGCGATGGCCGGTGTGGCGGTCGCCGTCGCGGCCAGGGACAGCGCAGGGTTTGCGTACGGCGTTGCGTCAGGCGAGGCCACTCCCACGTCGGTGAAGCTCTGGACTCGCGCACCTGCGGCGGGGACCGTGACGCTGACCGTCGTCGAGGCCACGAAGAAACCAACGGTGCGGACGTTCACGCTGCGGGCGGTTGCCGGCAACGACCTGACGGTGCAGCGTGTCGTCACGGGCCTCGCGCCTTCCACCGAGTACCGCTACACGTTCGCGCAACGAGGCTCCGGCGGGGCGAGCGCTCCCGGGCTGTTCCGGACTGCGCCGAAGGCAGCAACGAACGCGAGGGTCCGGTTTGCCATCTCCGGCGACGCGGATGCGACACCCGGACTGGACGGCAGGCCGGGCTTCAACAACTTCGAAACGTACGGGCAGATGGCCGCCGAGGGCAACGACTTCAACATCAACCTCGGGGACACGATCTACTCGGACAGCGAGATCGCAGGCGTCGAGCCCGCGCTGACCGTTCCTGCAAAGTGGGGGAAGTACAAGCTCGGCCTGGCGCTCCCCGCTCTCCGGAGCTTGCGGGCGAGTGCGAGCCTCTACAGCCAGCCGGACGACCACGAGTACATCAACGACTTCTCGGTGCCAGAGTTCGGCAAGCCGCTCTACCGAGCCGGGGTCAAGGCCTTCACCGACTACGCGCCGGTTTCGTGGAAGCCCGCAAGCGGGTATTACCGAACCTTCCGCTGGGGCAAGAACCTCGAGCTCTTCGTTCTTGACGAGCGCTCATTCCGCAGCGCCAAGGTCGCGAAGCAGTGCGGCAACGACCTCGCGCCGACGGGTCCGGCGGCGGTACGTCAGGCGTTCTCGACGCTCGTGCCGTCCCTCGCGAGCCCTGTCCTACCGGGGTGCATCGCCGCAATCAACGACCCGTCCCGGACGATGCTCGGCTCAGCCCAGGAGAAGCGGTTCCTCGCGGCGATCAAGGCGTCGACCGCGACCTTCAAGGTCATCGTCAACGAGGTGCCGATCCAGCAGTTCTACCAGCTACCGTACGACCGCTGGGAGGGCTATGCAGCCGCTCGAACACAGCTGCTCAAGGGTCTCGGTGGCGTCAGGAACGTCGTCTTCCTGACAACGGATACGCACGCAAACATGTTCGGCGAGGTCCGTCTGCAGACGCTCGAAGGGCCACCGATCGGGACCGGGATCTGGGAGGCAGTGACCGGCCCCGTCGCGACGAACACGTACGCGAAGGAGATCGACTCCGTGATCGGCGCGAAGGGAACGGGCGATTTCGTCACGTCGCTGTTCCTCAAGCCCACGCCGCCCGCGGGCATCGGGATGCCCTGCGCCGCGACAGACGTGTTCAGCTACAGCCAGGTCGTCGTCACCGGCACGAAACTGACCGTGACGCCGAAGACTTCCACCGGCGCGCCGGTGCGGGAGAAGACCGGCGCCGTGTGCGCCCCGCTCGTGATCACCGCCCGCTGAGCCCGCCACGCAAGGGGTCGTCCAGCCCTCCCCGTATCCTCGGCTGATGCTCGACGAACGCGTCGTCCGGTTCCGCCCACGCGCGATCCTCACCGTGATCGGGGTCGTGCTCGCTGCTGCGATCCTGATCCAGGTGCTCTGGGTGACGCGCTCAGTGATCATCTGGGTGCTGATCGCCCTGTTTCTCGCAATGGCGCTCAGTCCCGCCGTCGAGGTTCTCGTGCGCCGAGGCATGCGCCGGGGGCCGGCTGTCGGGATCGTCTTCGTCGGCGCGCTTCTCGTCATCGTCGGAATCGCCGCCACGTTCGTCCCGACACTCATCCGTGAGGTCAACGACCTCGCCAATGCGGTTCCGGGGTACATCGACGATCTCACGAGCGGCCGGGGCAAGCTCGGCTTCCTCGAACGCGACTACCAGATCGTCGAGAAAGCGCGGGACGCGATCGAAAAGAGCGGTGTCGGTGGCTTCCTCGGGCTCTCGAACACCGCGCTGAGCGTGACGAAGAGCATCCTCAACGGCGTGGTCGCGACCCTGACGATCGCCTTTCTGACGTTGTTCATGCTGCTCGAAGGCCCTGTGTGGGTCGAGCGGATCTACAGCCTCATTTCCGAGCCGGCCCAGCCGCGGTGGCGGAAGGTGGGGAGCGACATCTACAGAACAGTCGGCGGTTACGTCACCGGCAACCTCTCGATCAGCCTGATTGCGGGGGTCGTCTCGACGACCGTCCTGCTCGTCCTCGGCGTGCCGTACGCGGTCGCGCTCGGGCTCATCGTCGCGCTGCTCGATCTCATCCCTCTCGCCGGTGCAACGCTCGCCGCGGTCATCGTCAGCGCTGTCGGCTTCCTCCATTCGACGACCGCCGGAGTCGTTCTCGTCATCTTCTTCGTCCTCTATCAGCAGCTCGAGAACCACGTGTTGCAGCCGCTCGTCTACGGCCGAACGGTGCGGTTATCGCCGTTGATCGTGTTGATTGCCGTCCTCATGGGTGCCGAACTCGCGGGCGTGATCGGGGCTCTGGGAGCCATCCCCGTTGCAGGGTCGATCCAAGTGCTCGTGGTCGACTGGCTCGATCATCGCCGCCAGAAGATTCTCGATCCACCGGGGCCTGCACGATCGGCCATCGAACGACCCTCCTGAGGGTGCCGTACGGCCACGAAACGCGAGGCGTCGCGAGGTACCGCGAGCTCTTCGCGCATCGCTATGCCGCATCGCTTCTCGCGTGGAGTATCGTGGCGCGGATCCCGAACGGGATGGGCGCACTCTCACTCGTGCTTCTCGTGCGTGCGACAGGCGCGGGCTACGGTGAAGCTGGCCTTGTTGCCGCCGCCTATGCCGTTGCGGTCGCCGTAGGGGCGCCATACGGTGGGAGGCAGGTGGATCGGTGCGGGGCCACGCGCATTCTGAGACGCCGGCTCGTTCTCTACTCGTCGCTTTTCGGCGCCACGGCGGTGCTCGGTGCGATCGATGCCCCGGTACCGGTGATTGCTGTGGTTGCCGCGGCGGCCGGTCTGACGCTCGCTCCGATCTCGTCCGTCATGCGGTCGATCTGGCCGACGGTCGCCGGAGAGGATGGGGCGAGGACGGCGTACGCGCTCGACGCGGCGCTCCAGGAGGTGATCTTCGTCGGCGGGCCTCTGCTCGTTGCCATCCTTGCCACGTTCGATCCCGCAGCGGCCGTCGCGGGTGCGGCCGTGATTGCTGCGGTCGGAACGTTCGCCTTCATGCGCATACCGCCTGTCCGGGCGTCCGAGCCGGCGGAGGATCGTCATTCGTCGCGCCTCGGGGCGCTGTCCTCGGTGGGCGTGCGCACGTTGGCCCTGCTCTCGCTGTGCATAGGGATCGGCTTCGGGTCGGCCGAGATCGCGATCCCGGCCTTCGCCGAGGCACAGGGCAATCGCGCGCTCGCCGGCGTGGTGCTCGCGGGATTCTCCTTCGGGTCGCTCCTCGGCGGTCTTGCCGCCGCGCTTCGTCCTTCGCGCGACGACCGTCGCCGGATCATCGTCGGGACATTCGTGCTCGCGGCCCTGCTCGCCCTTCCGCTCCTCTCCGGCTCGATGGCCGCCATGACCGCGTTCTTCTTTGTGGCCGGCTTCCCTGTCGCGCCGATCGTCGCTGCGATCTACGGGCAGATCGGGCGTGTCGCGGCAGCGGGATCGGTCGCCGAGGCGTTCTCGTGGTTCGGTACCGCAGTTTCGATCGGGATCGCAGGCGGAAGCGTTGCGGGAGGCTGGCTGATCGACGCGTCAGGCTGGCGCGCCGGGGTCGTGTTCGGCGTCGCGCTCGTCGCCGTCGGGGCCGTCGTCGTGACGATTCGTCGTGGGACGCTCGCGCCGCCGTTCAGTCTTGGCGCCGCGCCGGAGTAGGATCGGGTCGATGGCAGCCGGAGGATCCCAGGGCCTCGACCGCTGGCGGGAGCGATGCGCCCGCACTCCCGAACGCCCGGGCGAGCTCTTCTCGACGCTCTCGGGGGTCGACGTCGCTCCTCTCTCGACCCCCGACTCAGTCACTGTCGACTACGAGCGCGATCTCGGCTACCCGGGTGAGTTCCCGTACACGCGCGGTGTCTACCCCTCGATGTACCGAGGGCGGCTCTGGACGATGCGGCAGTTCGCCGGCTTCGGGTCGGCCGGTGAGACGAACGAGCGTTTCCGCTTCCTGCTCGACCACGGCCAGACCGGCCTCTCGACGGCGTTCGACATGCCGACCCTGATGGGCCTTGATTCCGACCATCCTCGGTCGCTCGGGGAGGTCGGGAGGGAGGGCGTCGCCGTCGACTCGGTCGAGGACATGCGCCTCCTGTTCGAAGGGATCCCACTCGGCGAGGTCTCGACCTCGATGACGATCAACTCGCCGGCCGCGATGCTGCTCGCGTTCTACGTCTGCGTCGCCGAGGAGCAGGGCGTGCCCCGAGCGGCACTGCGTGGGACGATCCAGACGGACATCCTGAAGGAGTACATCGCGCAGAAGGAGTACATCTTTCCGCCCGAGCCGAGCATGCGGCTCGTCACGGACATGGTCGAGTTCTGCGCGCACGAGATGCCCCTCTGGCATCCCATCTCGCTCTCCGGCTACCACATTCGTGAGGCCGGCTCGACGGCCGCACAGGAGCTCGCCTTCACCTTGCAGGACGGGTTCACCTACATCGAGTGGGCGCTCGAGCGAGGGCTCGCGATCGACGACTTCGCGCCCCGGCTGTCGTTCTTCTTCAACGCCCACCTCGACTTCTTCGAGGAGATCGCGAAGTACCGGGCGGCGCGGCGGATCTGGGCGACGGTGCTCCGCGACCGCTACGGAGCGAAGGACGAGCGCTCGCTCCTGATGCGCTTTCACGCGCAGACTGCGGGCGTGTCGCTGACCGCGCAACAGCCCGAGCTGAACATCGTGCGCACCGCGATCGAGGCGCTCGCCGCGGTGCTCGGCGGGACGCAGTCGCTCCACACCAACTCGTTCGACGAGGCGCTTGCGCTTCCGACCGAGGACGCCGTCCGGATCGCCCTCCGCACCCAGCAGGTGATCGCCCACGAGATCGGTGTCGTCAACGCGATCGATCCGCTCGGCGGCTCCTACCACCTCGAGCAGCTGACCGACGAGCTCGAGGCGCAGGCGTACGCCTACTTCGAGCAGATCGAGGAACGCGGTGGAATGGTCGCCGCGATCAGGCAGAACTTCCCCCAGGCCGAGATCGCCGAGGCGTCGTTCCGCTATCAGTCCGAGGTCGAGGCCAAGCAGCGACTGATCGTCGGCGTCAATGTGCACACGGTCGGCGAGGAGCCGCCGATCCCGCTCCACAAGATCGATCCCGGGCTCGAGCCGCAGCAGGTGGAGCGCGTTCGCGCACTACGCGCTCGGCGTGACGCCGGTGCAGCGGCGCACTGCCTTGCCGAGTTGCGAGAGACCGCTGCGGGAACGACGAACCTGATGCCCGTGATCCTCCGAGCCGCACAGGCCGATGTGACGATGGGCGAGATGTGCGACGTCCTGCGCGAGGCGTGGGGCATCTGGCGTGAGACGCCGGTCTACTGAGCCGAAGCTCCCCGGCGCGTACGTGCGACAGCTGCTCGCGCGCCCAGCACGGCGACGAGCGACAGGATGAGCGTCGTGAGGAGGAATGCGAGCTGCCTCGGCTCATCGAGCCGACCGAGCGCAGCGGCGCGCGCGAGGACGCCGACCGGAATCCCCACCGCCCACGTCAGGAGGAGCGCTCGCCACGTGCAGTGGCGATAGAGCCGGAACACGACAGACGCTGCAAACCAGCCTCCCAGAAGGGGCAAGGCGTCCTCTGCGAGCGCGGCGAGAGGAAGAGCTCCGCGATGCGAGACGACACCGACGATCGTGAAGGCGAGGATCGCCACGCCGTCGATCGCTGCCATGGCCCACGGCTGTACGGGAGGAAAAACGAGACGGCGCATGGTTGGAGGCTACGTCCAGCCGCTCGAGTCGGGTGTGATCTTCGGGAGCTGCCGGCCTTCTGCCGCCAACGAGCCGCGGCACGAAGCGAAGCCTAACGCGACCCGATCAAGAAGAGGGCCGAACCGTCCATGAGCTGTCGATCGCTGAGACGGGAATCGCGGTCCGCGACCGCGTCAGCTGCCGCACCCGAGCCGATGGGGCTCGTAACGCAAGCCCACCTACCAGGTCAACGTCTGCTCGAACGCGCCGAGCGCGGCGCGGATGTCCACGATCCGCGGCGACGTCGGCGCCATCAGAACACCCGGTATTTGTCCCAGACGGCGTGGATGCCCATCCCGGCCAGGAGGTCGTCCCGGGCGCTCTGCTCGAGGGCGCGTTTCGCGCCTACGAGCTCGGCGACCTCACTCAATCGAGAGGCGGGTATGACCACGATCCCGTCGCGGTCGCCGACGACGACGTCGCCGCGGTGAACGTGTACCCCGCCAACCGTGGCCTCGCCTCCGTGGTGGGAGACTGCCGCACGTTTGAGCGTGTCCAGCGGTGAGAATCCTCTATTGAACGTCGGGAACTGCATCTGCTCGAGCTGCGCAGAATCGCGGATCATTCCGTCGACGACGACTCCGCGGGCGCCGCGGCCGACCGCTCCGCACGCGAACAGCTCGCCCCACGATGCGGCGAGCACTCCGGCTTCTACCTCGAAGAGCGGTACGTGGTCCTCGCCGAGTGCCTCCAGGGCATCCATCTCGCCGGCGTACGGGGCGGTCGGCTCGGACTCGTCGCCGATGATGACCACGGGGTACACCCTTCCGACGACCCGGGCCGAAGGCCATAGCGGGCGGATGGCCGGGTCGAGCACCTGTGCGCGAAGGCCGATCCGGTCGAGCGCGTCGGCGACGATCGCCGAGGTAGCGGTACGGAGGGCGTCGATGCCCATCAGTCCCCGAGCACCCAGCCCTCGAGGAGACCTCTCGGGTGATCTGTCGGCGGCTCGTCGTCACGAGCGCGGAGAATGTCGAGATCGCACCCGGTATCTGCCTGGAGGACGTGTTGGAGGTAGAGCGCCTCCCAGCCGCGACGGTAGGCCGGCTCGTGGGGCGGTCGCGCGTCGAGGCGCCGCTCGATCTCCCGGGCCTCGACCTCGAGTTCGAGGCGTCCCGCGTGAACATCGACGTCGATCATGTCACCGGTCTCGACCGCGCCGATGGGCCCACCAACTGCCGCCTCCGGTGCGACGTGGACGATCATCAGTCCGTGCGAACCACCGCTGATGCGCGCGTCGGAGACGCGCACCATGTCCTCGACTCCTGCTGCGCGGAGCTTGCCCGGAACGGGGATGTGGCCCCATTCGGGCATCCCAGGACCGCCGACAGGGCCACCGTTCTTGAGAACAATCACGCTGTCCGGCGTCACGTCGAGATCGGGATCGTCGAGCTGCTCGGCGAGGTCTTCGACCGTCTCGAACGCGAGTGCCGGCCCGCGGTGCCGGAAGAGCGCGGGAGATGCAGCGCTCCGCTTGACGACGGCGCCGTCCGGCGCAAGCGAGCCGCGAAGGACGGCGATCCCGCTCCATGGAAAGACCGGGTCGTCGATCCTGCGGATCACGTCCGTGTCGTCGGAGCTGCGCCCCGAGATCGTTTCTCCGACACTCTTGCCAGTGACCGTCGGGAGGTCGAGGTGCAGAACCTCCCGCATCTCGGCCATCAACGCGGGGACACCCCCGGCGTAGAAGAAGCTGTCGAGCAGGTGGTCGCCGGACGGCTTCAGGTTTGCGAGCACCGGAATGTCGGACGCGGCTGCGAAGTCGGCGAGCGAGAGATCGACGCCGAGCCGCCCGGCGATCGCGAGCAGGTGGACAACGGCATTCGTCGAGCCACCCACTCCCATCAGGACGCGAATCGCGTTCTCAAAAGCTTCGCGGGTGAGGATGTCACTCGGCCGCGTTCCCTCGACCGCGAGCTCGACGGCCCGACGGCCACTTCGCTCGGCAAGGACGGAGCGCCGGGAGTCGACCGCCGGAATCGAGGCACCGTCAGGGAGCGTCAGCCCGAGCGCCTCACCGCAGACGGCCATCGACATCGCGGTTGCCATCTCCATGCAATGCCCGACGCTGCGGCACAGGGATTCCTCGAACTCGCGGTACTCCTCGATGGACATGCGGCCGAGACGGACCTCGTAGCTGTAGTGCCAGAAGTCGGTTCCCGAGCCGACCGGCGCGCCTCGAAAGTGACCTGCCAGCTGAGGTCCGCCGGTAACGAGAATCGTCGGGATATTCGCGCTTGCCGCCCCCATCAGAACGGCCGGAGTCGTCTTGTCGCAGCTCGAGAGCAGAACGACGGCATCGAGAGGGTGGGACTTGATCATCGATTCGACATCCATCGCGGCGAGGTTGCGGTAGAGCATCGCGTTCGGCTTCATCAGCGTCTCGGAGAGTGAGAGCACCGGGAACTCGAGCGGGAGGCCACCTGCCTGCAGAACACCGCGTTTCACCGCCTCGGCCAGCCCCCGGAGGTGGATATTGCAGCCGACGAGCTCGCTCCAGGTGTTGCAGATCCCGATCACGGGGCGGTCGCGGAGCGCTTCGTCGGAGAAGCCGTTCGGTTTGAGCCAGGCCCGGTGATTGAAGCCGTTGATGTCGTCGCCGCCGAACCAGCGCTGGCTGCGCAACCGTGAGCCGGGCGTACGCCCGTTTCCGTTCGGGAGATTCGTCATGCCTTCGGTATCTAATCAGACATGTGTGCGACAGGCGACTGAAAGGAGTGTGTGGGTCGCGCCGGATCGACGTCACCACTCGTGGTTATGGTGCGTCGCATGGCGAGTGGCAAGAAGAGTGCGGGCGCCTCGAAGCCTGTCGTGCGCCGGCGTCACCGACCGGAAGTCCGGCAGCTCATGATCCTCGAGGCGGCCAAGGCGGTCATCGCGGAAGTCGGGCTCGGGCGAGCCACGGCGCGGGAAATCGCTGCGCGTTGCGACATCTCGACGGGAACGCTCACCCATCACTTCCCGAGCATGGACGACCTGCTCGTTGAAGCGCTTCGATCCGGCTCGAAGGAATTCACGGATCGGAACCTCCGTGCTGCGGATGCCGAGCCACGTGCGCATGATCGTCTCCTCATCCTCATCGAGACCGCACTCCCGGACAAGCCGGAGGCCCTGCGTAACTGGCGTCTCTGGCTCGAGTACTGGGCGCGCGCGGCGCACGATCCGGCTCTCGCTGCCCTGCACAGCGAGCGGTACCGCGAGTGGCGCGGCGGCTTCGAGCGGGCCATCGGCGAAGGCGTTGCGACGGGGGAGTTCAATCGCGTCGATGTGGCACTCGCCGCACGTGAGCTTGTCGGCCTCTTCGACGGTCTCTGCATCGAGGCTGCTATCGGAGGTCAGGTCACGGTGCGCGAGGCGCGGGAGATTACCCTCAACTGGATCGACTCGCGCCTGATTCCCGCGTGATCTGGGCTGGGGTGGGACGCGTGCTACGCAGGCTTCCTGTATCGGACGCTCGTGCGGTAGATTGATCTCCGACCCCACGCATGAGAGGAGCCGCTCCGTGAGCGAGCGCATCGGACGAACACGCCGCCCCCCGTATTCCGAAAGCGACCTCGTCGCCCGCCTCGAATGGACGGCGCCAGCGCACAAGGTTCCGGGGACACACACCGACATGCACTGGCAGGCTTGGGCCGACGATGGTGCCCTCTACTGCGTCGATGACGACGGAGAGAACTTCGGTGGGCCTTGGAACTTCGCCCACCTTCTGCGTGTGACGGGCACTCCACCGAACCACCAGGTCGAGGAGATAGGTCTCTTCCCTGATCTGAAACGCCACTCTGTCGAGCGCCTCCGCTACGTCGACGGCGCACTGGCAGTTGACTCGCGCCTCTACGTTGCAGCGTACGACTATGTCTTCTGCGACCCGCGGCGCGGCGGCGAGCCGGCATGGGAACTCGGCGACGACGGAAAGCCGAGGTCGACGAGTGACGAATCCTGGTTCGTCGACGCGATGAGCGAGCACGGCGGAGTCGCATCGCTCATGTACAGCGACGACTACGGGCAGACATGGGAGAACGTCCCCAATCAGGACACTGCGTACTTCCTCGGCCCGACGTTCGCAGGGCTCGCTTTCGTTGGGTTCGGGCCTGGCTA
The DNA here is from genome assembly GCA_026785685.1 of Thermoleophilia bacterium. Taxonomy (GTDB): domain Bacteria; phylum Actinomycetota; class Thermoleophilia; order Gaiellales; family Gaiellaceae; genus Gaiella. The sequence goes on along the minus strand of JAJAZN010000057.1, from coordinate 10,590 downwards.
CACCGGTGTGCCTGAGCGCTTCGGAACCTACGTCTACGCGATCTCGAACGACTGCAACTGGGAGGGAGGAGACAACGTCTTCCTTGCCCGCGTCGCTCGAGACCGCGTGCTGGAGCGGACGGCGTGGGAGTTCTGGGTCGGGGCGGGGGAGGGGCCCGTAGCGGCCGCACCGGCCTGGTCGGCGGACGAGAATGCTGCGACGCCGATCTACAGCGACCCCGGGTACGTCGGTCACCCGACGATGACATGGAACCCCGGGCTCGGCCGCTTCCTCCTTGCGCTCGGCAGCGACTCGACGCCGCACAACTGGGGTGTTGACCCCGAAGTCGCGCGCAGCTCGTGGCATCGACGGCGCGAGCTGAAAATTCTCGAGTCACCGTCGCCGTGGGGTCCCTGGAGCGTCGTCCACTTCGAGGACGATTGGGAAGGCGAACATGTGGCGTATCTGCCCCAGATCCCACCGAACTGGCTGGCAGGCGACGGCCTCAGCGGAACACTGCTGTTCTCTGGCGACTACAAGTTCGGTTTTCTGCCCCGGTCTGCGGAGAGCTTCTACGGCTTCATGACGCGACCGTTCCGGCTCGTTCTGCGATGACCGAGCGCCGCTTGAACATCGTTGTCTGGAACGAGTACGTCCATGAGCGTGGGACGGGCGTTCCTGCGGACCTCTACCCGGACGGGATTCATGGTGCGATCGCCGATGGTCTGCGGGCGTCGTTGGGTACGGCTGCCGTCGTCTCGACGGCGACGCTCGATGAACCCGAACACGGCCTCCCTGCGGCGGTTCTCGATCACGTTGATGTGCTCGTCTGGTGGGGCCACGTGGCGCATGACGCCGTTTCCGACGAGCTCGCGGCTCGGGTGCAGCAGCGGGTGCTCGACGGGATGGGGCTCGTCGTGCTCCACTCGGCGCATTACTCGAAGCCGTTTCGACTCCTGATGGGAACCTCTTGTGGTCTGCGCTGGCGTGAGGCGGACGATCGCGAGCTCATCTGGACGGTCAATCCGGGCCATCCGATCGCTGCCGGTGTGCCAGCCGTGATCCCGCTCGCCCGACACGAGATGTACGGCGAGTTCTTCGACATCCCGGCACCGGACGAGCTCGTTTTTATCAGCTCCTTCACGGGCGGAGAGGTGTTCAGGAGCGGCTGCTGCTTCCACCGTGGTAAGGGAAAGGTCTTCTATTTCAGCCCCGGCCATGAGACCTACCCCATCTACCACGACGCCATGATCCGGCAGGTGATCGGGAATGCCGTCGGCTGGGCGTGCGCAGGTGAGTCGTCGGGAACGCAGACCGGCATCCACGAGTCACCGAACGGCTGGTTCGAACAATGAGAACGTTCAGAGCGGTCGTCGTCGGACTGGGCGCCATCTCGACGGAATGGCTGAGGGTGCTTGGGGGACGTGGCGATGTCGAGGTCGTGGCGCTCGTCGACTTCGATGCCACCCGCGCCGCGGCGCAGCGCTCGGCGTTCGGGCTCCTCTGCCCGGTCGGTTCCGATCTGGAGTCGGCGATAGGAGAGCAGCGAGCCGACCTCGTGGTCGTCCTCACGCCCCCGGCGCTGCATCGGGAGGTCGCCGAGCCGGCCCTCGCGGCCGGCTGCGACGTGATCGTTGAGAAGCCGCTAGCAGCGGAGATCCGCGATGCCGTAGCTCTCGTCGAGGTGGCTCAAGCAGCGGGACGCACGCTTGCGGTGATGCAGAACCGTCGCTATCACCCGGCGATCCGCGCTCTGCGCGAGCACGTGGCGCGGGGATCGATCGGCGTGCCAGTCGACATCGCGGTCGACATGTTCCTCTGGCATCGGTTCCCGAACACGTTTCTCGCCGAGATCGACAGTCCGTTACTTCGCGACATGGCGATTCATCAGTTCGACGCAGCGCGCGCGATCAGCGGCGCAGATGCCAGAACAGTCCAGGCTCTCGAGTGGAACTCGCCGGCCTCCTGGATGGCCGGGGCCGCGGCTGCTACGGCGACATTCGAGCTCTCGAACGGCACCGTTTTTTCCTACCGTGGCTCGTGGGTCGCCGAAGGGGCGGCGACCTCGTATGACGGCGTCTGGCGGATCTGCGGCACGCGCGGCGCCCTGACCTGGGACGGAACCGGAGACGTCGTCCTCGAAACCGTGAAACGACCCGCCGGACCCTACGAGCCGGGTACGGAGACTCGTACACGCCACGCCTCGAATTTCGAACCGGGCACGACCTCGCACGCGCTGGCTCTGGCCGCGATTCTCGAATCACTCCGAGCCGGGGAAGCACCCGAGACGGTCGCTCGAGACAACCTGCTGAGCCTCGCCATGGTCGACTCAGCCCTTCGCAGCTCTCGCGCCCGGCAAACGGTCGAGGTCGCCGACGTACTCGTGGATGCGGGATGGGCCGCGTGACGGGCAACCGATGACCGGCTGATCGTACGGCTTTCCGGCTCGGTTGCATTCGGTTCGATCCCGTCATATACTCGCACACGTGTGCGACAAGATGCGTAGCCGTTCCAACTTGTCCTGTCGTGGCGTCGTCTCAACGGAGGAACTACGACGGCCTCAAACCGTTCGCCGGCAACTACGAACCTGGATGGAGGCTTGAGATGAAGGATGAAGAGGTGAGGCGTGTGCTCGAAGCGGTAGAGCAAGGCCACCTGGACAGGCGCACGTTTGTGCAGCGTGCCGCGGCGCTTGGGGTGGGGGCGTCGACGTTCGGTGCCCTCGCCGGCACGGCTGTCGCATCGTCGGGCGCTGTGCTTGCAAGCCCGATCCCCGGCCCTCCGTACAAACGTGGGAAGCGTGGAGGGGTCGGCAGTGTCGCCTGGCCTGACAAGACCGTGACGTATGATCCGCCGCTGGCCTATGACCTTGGCGGGTACTACGGGCTCGCGAACTTCTTCCGCGGCTTGATGGCCTTCGACGGGAAGTCGAACCCTCAGCTCGACCTGGCGAGCTCGATGGACATTTCGGGCGACGGCAAGAGGTATCGCTTCAAGCTCAAGAAGGGGGTCACGTTCCACAACGGGCGCGAGGTGACGGCCTCCGATTTCAAGTACACGTTCGAGCGCTCGAGTTCGAAGCAGATCGGCAGCTGGGTGCAGGGCTTCCTCACATCGGTGCAGGGGCACGCCGCATTCGCCGCGGGAAAGACGAAGCAGATCCCGGGAATCAAGGTGATCGACAAGTACACGCTGGAGCTTCGGCTAACGAAGCCCGACGTGACGATTCCCGGTGTTCTCGCGACGCCGCCGTTCTTCGTGCTTCCGCAGGAAGAGGTCAAGAAGCAGGGTAAGAACTTCACCTTCAACCCGGTCGGAACAGGCCCCTTCAAGATGGAGAAGTGGGACAAGGGCGGTAGCCGGTACACCGCTGTCCGGAATCCGGACTACGTCTACGGCAAGACGCTCCCGTACTTCGACGAGCTCGACTGGCAGTGGAACGTTCCCGAGACTCTCGAGTACCTCCGGGTCAAGTCCGGCAAGCTCGACGCGACGGGAGGCAACCTTGGGAGTGCGCCCTCGATCGTGGCTCAGCTGAGAGCCTCGAAGAACCCGGACTACAAGGAGTGGCCGAGCTTCTCGATTCAGTGGTTCGAGCTCAACACGACACAGGCGCCGTTCGATGACGTGCGTGTTCGACGCGCGGTGAACTACGCGGTGAACAAGCCGCGGCTCCAGTCGCTGTTCATCCAGCCCACGGGCCATTTCTTCCCACCAAATCTGCTCGGCTACAACCCCGCCCTGAAGACATACGGGTACGACCCCGAGAAGGCGAAGTCGCTCCTCAAGCAGGCGGGAGCAACGGGGGTCGAGTTGACCATTCCGATCCTCGATGGCGGAACCGGTCGGATCGAGCAGCTGCTGCAGCAGGATCTCCAGCAGGTCGGGTTCAAGGTCAAGCTCGTGAAGGATCAGGCGAGCGTCTACGACCTGGGATCGAAGCTCGCGACGAAGTACCCCCTCTGGTACAAGGGCTGGGGCATGGGTCTTCCCGATCCGTCAGAGCTCGTTTCCAGCCTGATCGGCACCGGTGCGCCGAGTAACTACAGCGGGTGGGGTAACAAGGCGATCGACAAGCTCGGTGGTCAGGCGACGGCGATCACGAACCGGGGCAAGCGTGGAAGCACGTACGCGGCGATAGAGAAGATTCTCCTCGCCGAAGCTCCGTTCATCTTCCTCGGTGTCTCGACCTGGGTCACGATGCACAGCAAGCGGCTCCAGAACTTCGTCTGGGAGCCCGTGCTCTACGAGCACTGGGACCGTTCCTGGGCGAGCTAGCCCTCCGCGCTGCCGGTGAGGGCGCCGCTTGAGCACGGCGGCCTCACCGGCAGATGTCGAGGAGTTTCTCGACGGCGCGGCACGCGCGAGGAGAACCGGGCGGGTCGACCCTGTACTGCTGTCCGGCTGTGTCATCGTCGGCTTCTTTATCGTCTGCGCAATCTTCGCGCCGTGGATCGCGCCCCACGACCCCGACTTCCAGCAGGCCGACGGACTCAACGGTATCGGCCCGTGGGCTCCGTTCGATTCCAGCTACCTGCTAGGGACGGACGAGCTCGGTCGCGACTATCTCTCACGTCTGATCTACGGCGCCCGGGTCGCGATCTTCATTGCGATCGTTCCGAACGCGATCGCCATGGTTATCGCAACGCTGGTCGGCGTCAGCGCCGGGTACTTCCGCGGCCGAGTGGACACGATCCTGATGCGAATCACGGAGACCGTGATGGTGCTTCCCGCGTTCCTCCTCGCACTCGCGTTGATCTCCGTCGCCGGCTCTGGACTGTGGGTCGTCGTCATCGCGCTCGTACTCGTCTCGTGGACATACGCAGCACGGGTCGTCTACGGCGAGGTGCTTCGGATCCGGGAAGCCACGTTCATAGAGGCGGCGCGCGCGCTCGGTGCCTCGTCGTGGCGCATTATCTTTCGCCATGTGATCCCCCAGTTGCGCGGCCTCCTCGTCACGTACTTCACGTTAAACGCAGCGTTCATGGTGCTGACCGAGGCCGGCCTCGGCTTCCTCGGCTTCGGGATCCAACCACCCACGCCTTCGTGGGGCGCGATGATCGGCGCCTCGCGCGACCTCCTCTTCTGGCCTTGGCTGATCATTCTTCCCGGCGTCTGTCTCGCGCTCCTCGGGATGGGGTTCTATCTCCTTGGTGAGGGGCTCCAACGACGCTTCGGCCCTCGTGTCCCGACGGCGCGCCTCTGATGCTCCGGGTCATTCTTCGACGCCTCGGCTGGGTGCTCGTCACCCTCGCGGCCGTGGCGACGTTCACCTTCTTCTTGACGTTCCTCCTGCCTCAGGACGTCGCGCGCACGATCGCGGGCGACAAGGTCTCGGAGGCCGAGGTCGAGCGCGTTCGCCAGGAGCTTGGTCTGAACGATTCTCCCGCGATCCAGTACGTCCGCTACATGGGGCGCGTGGCACGTCTCGATTTCGGATACTCCTTCGTCAACCGGCAGCCCGTTGGAGAGATCATTGCCGAGCGACTCCCGCGGACGATTTCGCTCGCTGCGGTTGCCATCATCTTCCAACTCGTCGTGGGCATCGGCCTCGGCCTCGCAACGGCGGCGAGGGCAAACGGCGTTCTCGACCGAACCACCTTGTCGTGGGCTGTCCTGATGATCTCCTTGCCGACGTTCTGGCTCGGGCTGATCCTCCTGTACGTCTTTGCCTTCGAGCTCGGGTGGTTCCCACTCGGTGGCGCTGATTCCTTCTCCGCGATCGTTCTCCCGGCGATCACGCTCGGAATCGCGGGCGCCGCGTGGTACTCCCGTGTTGTCCGACAGGCTGCGTCCGAGACCTTGGCCAGCGACTTCGTGAAAGAGCTACGGGCGAAAGGCCTGCCCCGCCGAACGATCCTGTTCAAGCATGTCCTCCGGGCTTCGCTCAGCCCCGTGCTGACCATGATGGCGATCGACTTCGGCTTCTTCCTCGGCGGCGCCGTGCTCGTCGAGACGGTCTACGCCTGGCCGGGACTCGGGTTGACGTCCTACCAGGCGATCGAGACTGGTGACACTCCGCTCCTGATGGCGTGCGTGATCGTCGGCTCCGCATTCGTCCTCATTCTCAACCTGGCCGCAGATCTCGTGCGGACCGTGATCGATCCCCGTGTCCGACTCGGCTGACCATCCGCTCCTCGAGGTCCGGAACCTCGTCACCCGGTTCTCGACCCAGGAAGGGGATCTCATCGCCGTCGACGGCATCAGTTTCGACATCGAGCGCGGGCAGCGCTTCGGAATCGTCGGGGAGTCGGGCAGCGGGAAGTCGGCGACGCTGTGGAGCATCATTGGGCTGATCGATCCGCCCGGCTCTGTCGTGGCCGACCGGATCTCATTCGACGGAGTGGACATGCTCGGGATGTCTCGCGAGGAGCGGCGTCGAATCCGCGGCAGCCGCATCGGCTTCGTCATGCAGGATCCGCTCGCGGCTCTGAGTCCCGTGTTCACGGTCGGCGAGCAGATCGCAGAGACGATCAGATGTCATGAATCCGTAAGCCGTTCAGAGGCCAAGCGACGTGCGATCGAGATCCTGGACAGCGTCGGGATTCCCGACGCCGCGGAGAGAGTGCGCACCTACCCGCACGAACTATCGGGCGGCATGCGGCAGCGGGTCGCAATCGCAATCGCTCTTGCCTGCAACCCCGCACTCGTGATCGCAGACGAGCCCACGACCGCACTGGACGTCACGATCCAGGCACAGGTGCTCGAGCTCCTCGAGGAGCTCTGCAAGGAACGCGGGGTCGCAGTCCTCGTCGTGACACACGACCTCGGCGTGATCGGACGGTTCGCCGACCACGTCGCCGTGATGTACGCGGGCCGGATCGTCGAACAAGGACCCACCGAGCAACTTCTCCGTTCGCCGCGGCACCCCTACACCGAGGCGCTGCTCGTGTCGCAGCCGCGACTCGACTCCGAGCGGCGAGCCGAGCTCCCGGCGATCCCCGGAGCCCCACCGAACCTCCTGCGGCGAACACCAGGCTGTGCGTTCCAACCGCGCTGCCATCGGTCGAATGGCCGTGAGCGTTGTTGCGAGGACGATCCGGTGCTCCACGCGGTGGAAGCCGAACACGCGTCTGCGTGTCACTTCTCGGATGAGCTCGGCGAGATCGGAGCGGCGTCTCGTGACGGCTGAAGTCCTGCTCTCGGTCACGAACCTGACGAAGCATTTCCCCGGGCGCGGAGGCACGGTGCGGGCGGTCGACAACGTCTCATTCTCGATTTCTCGCGGAGAGACACTCGCTCTTGTCGGGGAGTCCGGCTCCGGTAAGTCGACGACCGCGCGGCTCGTGCTCCGCCTGCTCGAGGCCACGAGCGGCGCGGTCGAGTTCGACGGTGTCGACGTTCTCCACGCCGGTCGCGCCGAGCTCCGAACGCTCCGACGGCAGATGCAGATCGTCTTCCAGGACCCCTACGCCTCTCTCGATCCCGTCCATCGCGTCGAGAAGGCGCTGATGGAGCCGTTCGCGATCCACGGGATCGGATCGAGGCACGAGCAACGAGCGAGTGTCGCCTCGCTCCTCGAGCGGGTCGGGCTCGATCCGGCAATGGGACGTCGGTTTCCGAGCGAGTTCTCCGGGGGGCAGCGACAGCGCATAGCGATAGCTCGGGCGATAGCGCTCGAGCCGTCGCTCGTCGTCTGTGACGAACCTGTTTCCGCCCTCGACGTGTCGATTCAGGCGCAGGTGCTCAATCTGCTGCGCCGGCTCCAGATCGACCTCGGGCTCACGTATCTCTTCATCAGCCACGATCTCTCCGTTGTCCGCCACATCGCGGACCGGGTGGCGGTGATGTATCTGGGAGAGATCGTCGAACTGGCCGACTGTGATGCCTTCTTCTCGAACCCGCGACATCCGTACTCGCTCTCACTCCTCTCGGCCGTGCCACACCCCGATCCGGTGGTGGAGAGGTCACGCGACCGAATCGTCCTCCGAGGCGACCTCCCGAGCCCTTCGAACCCGCCAAGCGGCTGCCGGTTCCGCACTCGCTGCTGGAAGGCCGAGGATATCTGCGCGACCCAGCCGCCGCTACTCGCTGCCGATGCCAGGGGGCACGCCGTTGCCTGTCACTTCCCCGAGGGGACAACAAGGGCGTCGGGGTCTGGCCTCTAGTGTTCGTGCCGTGCGCGTTCTGGTCACCGTTGCGGCGGGCGTGGTCGGCACGAAGCTGGCCGAGCGACTCGCTCGTGACGGGTGCTAGCCGGCGTACCGATCGCGCACGTCCGGCTCGCTGACGTCATGAGGCCAGAGTGGCAGCCCTTGAACGCGAGGAGGCCGTGCTTCGGTCCCCGACGACACTCGCCATGCGCCCGGGAGGATTCGAACCTCCGACCCGCGGATTAGAAATCCGCCGCTCTGTCCCCTGAGCTACGGGCGCTTGTTCGTAGGGTAATCGGCCGGCCGGGCCTCCGTGCTGAGGCACGGAGTAAGCTCGTCGTGTGAACAGGGTTGGCATCGCCTGCGAGCACGACCCTGGTGGCGGCGGGTCCGAGGCTCGGTGACGCTCCTCTCTCCCTCGCCGCTGCAGCCGTTTCTGCCGCGACTCGTCCTCGACTGGCAGGAGAGGATGCCCGATGTGCTCGTTCGCGAGATCGTCGGGTCGATGGTCTTCGTCGACGTCTCGGGATTCACAAAGATGTCAGAGCGCCTGGCGCGGCAGGGCAAGGTCGGCGCCGAGGAGGTCTCCGACGTCATCGGCGCCACGTTTGGAAGTCTGCTCGCCGAGGCCTACGCCTGCGGTGGCAGCCTGATCAAGTTCGGTGGGGACGCCCTGCTCGTGTTCTTCCAGGACGATGGACATGCGCTGCGTGCAGTCGCGGCCGCCCACGGAATGCGGGCGGAGCTGCGGAGATCGGGTGTCTTCTCGACGTCGTCTGGGAAGGTGACGCTCAGGATGTCGGTGGGCGCCCACACAGGGCTCTTCCACTTCTTCCTGGTCGGCGGGTCGCACCGGGAGCTGATCGTGGCCGGGCCGGCCGCGACCGAGACCGTGACGATGGAGGGAGCCGCCTCCGCAGGTCAGATCCTGCTCAGCCCCGCGCTCGCTGCCACGCTCCCGGTGGTGAACCGTGGGCGTCCGCTCGGCCCCGGCGTCCTTCTTACGGGGAGTCCTCCCGAGGTCGAGCGCACCGAGATCCACCGCGAGGCTGATGCATTCGACCTCACGTCGTTTGTGCCGGTAGCCCTCCGCGAGACGGTACTCGCCGGTGATGTCGAGCCTGAGCACCGCTCTGTAACGGTCGGGTTCGTCCACTACGGCGGCTTCGACAACCTTCTGCTGGCGGAGGGCTCAGGCGCCGCGGCGGCCGCGCTCGACGCGCTCGTTCGCTCCGTCCAGCAGGCTGCCGACGCCCACGGTGTCGCGTTCCTCGCATCAGATACTCCCGACGGAGGCAAGATCATCCTCACGGCGGGTACGCCCGTAGTGACGGGCGCAGATGAGGAACGGATGCTCCTCGCCCTTCGCGAGTTCCTCGCCGATGACTCGAGGCTGGCACTTCACATCGGCGTGAACAAGGGCCCGGTGTTCGCAGGCGCGATCGGTCCCTCCTACCGGCAGACGTACACCGTCATGGGCGACGCCGTCAACCTCGCCGCCCGGCTGATGGCGAAGGCGAACGAGGGTGAGATCGTCGCGACGCCACAGGTGCTCGATGCCTCACGGACGATCTTCGAAACGGCAGAGCTCGAGCCGTTCCTCGTCAAGGGGAAGAAGAAGCCGATCACGGCGTTCACGGTGGGCGAGGCGAAGGGCAGCAGGACGACGATCGCGGAGGCCGGCCTGCCGCTCCTCGGCCGGGATGAGGAGCTCGCGACGCTCGTCGATGCCTGGGGCACGGCACGGGGAGGAGAAGGCTGCGTCGTCGAGATCTCCGCCGAGCCCGGCATGGGCAAGAGCCGCTTGCTCGAGGAGTTTCTCCAGCGGGCGGAGAGCCCCATTGTGATCCGCAGCGAGTGCCGTCTCTATCAGTCGGCGACGCCGTACTTCCCGTTCCAGGCGATTCTCCGGTCGGCGTTCGGGCTCGACGGACTGGACGACGAGAAAGCGGTTGATGCTCTGACGACCCTCGTCGAAGAGCGTGCGCCGACCTGGCTTCGTTGGCTGGCGCTGATCGCGACGCCGCTCGACCTCGACATCGAGCCCTCCCCGGAGGTCGAAGCGCTGGAGGACAAGTTCCGACGCGCCCGCCTCGAGGAGGCGGTCGCGGCGCTCGTTGCCGAGGTCGCGAACGAGCCGGCCATCCTCGTCATCGAGGACACGCACTGGATGGACGAGCCTTCACGCGACCTGCTCGCACGCGTCACCGCCGGCCTGCATGCAAGCCGGTGGCTCGTTGTGCTCTCACGCCGGCCGGGACAGGAAGGGTACGTCGCCGCCGACGAGGGCTGCGCACTTGCTCGCGTGGCGCTCCGGCCGCTTGACGCGAGACCCGTACTCGCCCTCATCCATGCCGCGACGGAGGACGCCCCCCTCCGTCCGCGGCAGGAACTCGAGCTGGCCGAGCGCGCGGCCGGCAACCCGCTCTTCCTGATCGAGCTGCTCGACGCGCTGCGTCTGGGCGAGGACGCCGAGCCCATGCACCGATCCGTCGAGGGCCTGATCCACCCTCGGAT